>CAIUWU010000200.1 GCA_903902945.1 uncultured Pseudomonadota bacterium | reverse complement strand
GTAATCTGAAAGCGCCGTTTTTCCTGACCCAGTTGTTATTGCCCGCTTTGACGGCGGCCCAGGGCAGTGTGGTCAATATTGTCGATATTTACGCGCAAAGACCTTTACGGGGTTACCCGGTTTATAGTGTTTCCAAGGCGGCATTGCAGGCGATGACTCAGGCGCTGGCTCGCGAGTTGGCTCCGATTGTCCGGGTCAATGCCGTTGCTCCCGGTGCGATCTTGTGGCCGGAAACCGGCAGTTCAGAGGCGGCAAAAGCCGAGTTGTTGGAGCGGATTGCTCTGCAGCGTTGCGGGGAAGCCGAGGATATTGCTCGGGCGGTCGGTTATTTGTTGCAGGAAGCCGTCTACACCACTGGCCAGACATTGACGGTCGACGGCGGGCGCAGTTTATTTATCTGATAACCAGTCGGGAAAAACTTTGTGTTGCTTAAGCCCGTCTTTATCGATTTTCTGCCATAAGTCCTGGTAACTGTGGCCACTGACCGGGTGGCGTTGATCTGCGGCGATTTCTGCTAACGGTTCCAGCACAAAGGCGTATTCTTCGATTTCCTGGCGGGGAATTTGTAAGCCGTTGTCGTCAATAATCTGTTCACCGTACAAAATCAGATCCAGATCCAGCGTTCTGGATGAAAATTTTTGCGACTGGCGGCTGCGGCCGTGTTCCAGTTCGATCTGACGCAAGATGTTGGCAACCGTTCGGGCATCCAGTAGTGAGTCGAAGCCAACCACCAGATTGTGAAAACTGTTGCCGATAAAGCCGACAGCTTCACTTTCGTAAATACTGGAAACTGTCAGCGGACCAAACAGGCGGTTCAGTGTGTTCAGGCAGCAGGGAATGTGCGCCTCTTTATCGATATTGCTGCCGATACTGATATAGCCTCTGGGCATGATTACTTTTGCCCCCGTTCGATGATGATGCCGACATCCCGGGCTTTGCTGATCGCGCCTTTTTTATTAAGAGTGATTTTGACCCAAGGAATTTCAAATTCGTTCAGTAATAGTTCGGCGATTTTTTCAATCAAAGTTTCGACCAGCAGAAATTCGCTGTTTTCAACAAAACTCACCACCCGGTCGGAGACCGTTTTGTAATCCAGTGTGTAAGCGATGTCGTCGGTGGCGGCGGCTTTTTTTATGTCGTAAGCCATTTCCAGGTCGATAAAGATTTTTTGTCTGATAGTGCGTTCCCAGTCGTAGATACCGATTACGGTTTCTGCTTCAAGGCCGCCTAAAAAGATAATGTCCATTGTGCTTTCCGGTTATTATATTTTGGTGCGTCAGTATCAAGTAAACGCCCCGCCTAGACAAGTTTTGATGAGAGAGGATTGAATGTTGGAATGGTTGTTTGTGCCTTTTGCGTATTTAACAGGTTCGGTTTCGAGTGCCATTATTGTTTGTAAAATGATGGGCTTGGCTGATCCCAGAGAGAATGGCTCAGGGAATCCGGGGGCGACCAATGTGATGCGTATCGGTGGTAAAAAAGCCGCGGCGATCACGCTGGCGGGTGATGCGCTAAAGGGTTTGATCCCGGTGTTGCTGGCCAAAGCGGCGGCTGTTGATAGTCTGATTTTGTCAGCGGTTGTGTTTGCCGCCTTTATGGGGCATTTGTATCCGGTCTTTTTCGGTTTTAAGGGTGGCAAAGGCGTTGCCACTTCGTTTGGGGTGACCTTAGGGGTTACCTGGTTGCTGGGGTTGGTGGTATCGGGTACTTGGTTGCTGGTTTATAAAATCGGCAAAATATCTTCGCTGGCCGCTTTGGTGGCTGCGCTGCTGACCCCGGTTTATGTGTGGTTTATTGTCGGCGATCTGTATTTGGTTGTGACTTTTGTCCTGATTTCCGTGATTTTGCTGTGGCGTCATCGCAGCAATATTCAGCGTTTGCTGGCCGGTAAAGAATCCTGATTAAAGGCTCAACAGTTGATTGATCGGCCAGCGCGGGCGGGCAAAAATTTCCAGATCTTGCGTCTGCCCCGCTGACAGTCGTTGGCAGCCGGCGTAGGCAATCATCGCGGCGTTATCGGTGCAGAATTCGTGGCGCGGGAAATAAGCCTGAGCGCCGAGTTGCTGCGTCATGCTAATCAGGCTCTCGCGAATCGCCAGATTGGCGCTGACGCCGCCAGCAATTACCAGGGTTTTCAATCCGGTCAGTTGCAGTGCGCGTTTACATTTAATCGCCAGCGTTTCTGCCATGGCTTGCTGAAAGGCATAGGCTATGTCGGCTTTGTCTTGTTCGGTCTTTTCGCTGTTTTGCAGGGTGTTCAGGGTAAACGTCTTCAGGCCGCTAAAACTGAAATCCAGCCCCGGCCGATCGGTCATCGGGCGAGGGAAGTTGAAGCGTGGCTGGCCTGATTCCGCCAGTTTTGCCAGCCGGGGGCCGCCGGGATAACCCAGTTCCAGCATTTTGGCGGTTTTATCGAAGGCTTCCCCGGCCGCATCGTCGAGCGATTCTCCTAGCAGTTTGTATTGGCCAATGCCATTGACTTCTATCAGCAGTGAATGCCCGCCGGAAATCAGCAGGGCGACAAACGGAAACTCAGGCGGGGTGGCTTCCAGCATCGGTGCCAGCAAATGGCCTTCCATGTGATGAACTGCAATGGCGGGTATCTGCCAGGTCCAGGCCAGACTGCGGGCGGTCGCGGCGCCGACCAGCAGGGCGCCCATCAGTCCTGGGCCTGCCGTGTAGGCGATGCCATCGAGTGTGTTTGATGACAGTCCGCTGTCAGATAAGCATTGTTTGATCAGCGGCGTCAGCTTGCGAATGTGGTCGCGGGAAGCGATCTCCGGAACCACTCCGCCGTACTCGCTGTGAGTATCAGCCTGACTATACAAAACGTGGCTCAATAAGCCTTTTTGAGCGTGATAAATAGCGACGGCTGTCTCATCACAAGAGGTTTCTATGCCTAAAACGTACATTAAGTTTTTGAAAAATTTATTTTGCGGGTATAATCGAGCGTTTTCAGCGGGCTTTGTAAGTCGCTGGTTTAATAAAATACTATCATTTAAGTCAGGTTATTGATAATGCCATCAGTTAAAGTTAAAGAGAACGAACATTTTGACGTTGCTATTCGTCGTTTTAAACGTGCTTGTGAAAAAGCCGGTGTGTTGGCTGAAGTTCGCCGTCGTGAATTTTATGAAAAACCAACTACTGAGCGTAAACGCAAAGGTGCTGCGGCGGTTAAACGTCATCTGAAAAAACTGGCGCGTGAGCGTTATGCATTGAAAAACCTGCGTCGCGGTCGTCCACAAATATAAGGCGTCGTAAATGAGTGTTTTAAAGCAACGTATCACGGATGATATGAAGGCTTCGATGAAGAGCGGTGACAAAAGCCGTTTGGGCGTCATTCGGATGATATTGGCTGCCATCAAACAGGTTGAAGTCGATGAGCGCATCGAGCTGTCTGATGACAGAATCATTCTGGTGCTTGATAAAATGCTCAAGCAGCGTCGCGAATCCATTAAGCAGTTCAATGATGCTGGTCGCGATGATCTTGCTGCAATCGAAGAGGCTGAGGTTCTGGTGATTCAGGACTTTCTGCCTCAGCCGCTGACTGAAGCAGAGATTGATGCCATGGTGGCGCAGGCAATTGCCGAAACCGGCGCCAGCTCAATCAAAGATATGGGCGCAGTCATGGCGGTGCTGAAGCCGCAAATGCAAGGCCGGGCCGATATGGCTGTGGTCAGCGGGCGAATCAAGGCTGGATTTGCTGGCTAATTTAGCTTGCTTATGTCGGGTAGGATTCCTCGACAGTTTATAGATGATCTCTTGTTGCGGGTCGATATTGTTGATCTTATCGATTCGCGCGTTCCTTTAAAGAAATCGGGTAATAACTATGTTGCCCGATGTCCTTTTCACAATGAAAAAACTCCCAGTTTCTCGGTAAACCGCAGTCGTCAGACTTACCATTGCTTTGGCTGTGGGGTGGGTGGCAATGCCATCAGTTTTTTAATTGACTATGCTCATCTGGGTTTTGTCGAAGCCGTTGAGGATCTGGCTGCGTTTGTCGGGGTTGAGGTTCCCCGGGAAAATGCCGAGAGCACTGATGTCGTCAAGGCCGATAATGCGGCTGTTTACAAGGTGCTCGAGGCGGTAGCTGCTTTTTATGCTGAGCAGTTGCGTGGCGAGCAGGGGCAAAAAGCGGTTGCTTATCTGAAAAATAGGGGGGTAAGCGGGCGGATCGCGGGTCAGTTTAATCTGGGTTATGCGTCGGCGCAGTGGGATGCTGTGCTGTCGCGCTTTGATCGTCAGGCTTTGCTTGATGCCGGGCTGGTGGTGGTCAAAGATGATGGCAAGGTTTATGACCGGTTTCGTGACCGGCTGATGTTTCCGATTCGCGACAAGCGACATCGGGTGATCGGCTTTGGTGGGCGGGTGCTGGATGATTCTTTGCCTAAATATCTTAATTCGCCTGAGACCGCCGTATTCTCCAAAGGTAAAGAGGTTTATGGATTGTCGGAATTATTGGCGGCAAATGCCAAACCGTCGCGAATATTGGTGGTTGAAGGATATATGGATGTGATTGCCCTGGCGCAGTTTGGCGTGACTCATGCCGTTGCGGCGCTAGGAACGGCAACATCGAAGACGCATATGGAGATGTTGTTTCGGTTTACTTCCGAGCTGGTGTTTTGTTTTGATGGTGACAATGCTGGTCGGCAGGCAGCATGGAAAGCGGTCGACGCGGCACTGCCCTGTTTGCGGGATGGTCGGCAGATCAGAATCATGCTGTTGCCACAAGGTCATGATCCTGACAGTTTGTTGCGACAGGAGGGGTTGGATGGGTTTGAGCGGCAGATTAATCAAGCTTTAATGTTATCGGATTACTTTTTTGAGCATTTGGGTGCGGCGCAAAATCTGGCCAGCGTTGAAGGGCGGGCCAAGCTGCTGGCTGATGCCAAGCCACAAATCGAAAAAATGCCCCCCGGCTTTTTCAGGGAAATGATGTTTTCGCGGTTGCGGGAGTTAACCGGTGCCGGGCTGAGAGATAAATCTGTCGAGCGGGTGTTTAAAAAACCGCCAAGAGCCCCATCTGGTAAAGGCTCTCCGCTAATGCGAAAAGTACTGGCGTTATTGTTGCAATATCCGCGGTTTGCGCTGTGGGCGGAACAACAGTTGCGAGGTGTGTCTGACAATCATTTGCCGGGATTCGATTTTCTGCAGAATGTTCTGGCGGTAATTGCTGAGCAAAAGCCGGAAAATAGCGCAGTTCTGATTGAGTTTTTCAGGGGGTCTGAGTACGAAAAGGCTGTCAACGCTTTGGTGAATCTGGATCTGGGGTTGATCGAGCTGGATGCTGAAGCCGAGTTTCAGGGCGCGTTGCGGCAATTGCTCAGACAGATGGGTGAAGCGCGAATGTCGTATTTGATTGAAAAGCTGAGTCGGGGTGAAGTTTTGACGGCAGAAGAGCTAATGGAATTCAGATCTGGCGGCAAAACGAATCCGGGATGACAGGATGTCATTGATTCTATATAATAATCGGTTCTGCCGAGCTTGGTGCTGACAACTATTGTGGGTTTAGAGAATGAATCAGGAACAACAGCAATCTCAACTTAAACAGCTGATTGCCAAAGGCAAAGCGCAAGGTTATCTAACATACGCTGAAGTCAACGATCACTTGCCCAGCGATATTATGGATCCTGAGCAAATCGATGACATTATCGGCATGATTAATGACATGGGCATTCAGGTCTATGAAACTGCCCCCGATGATGATGATTCGGTGATTACTTCCGATGCCGTTATATCTGCTGACGACGATGAAGAGGTGGCTGAAGTTGCCGCACTGGCTTCTGTCGATAGCGAATTTGGTCGCACCACTGATCCGGTACGTCTTTATATGCGGGAAATGGGTTCGGTGGAACTGCTGACTCGCGAAGAAGAACTGCGAATTGCCAAGCGTATCGAAGAGGGTCAGCGTCAGGTTGTCAGTGCCATTGCCCGTTCCGCCTTTATCGTTCAGTCTTTCCTCGACACCTTTGATACAGTGAATGACGAAGAGTCCGGTCTGCGTCTCAATGACTTGGTGTTGGGGTTTGTCGACCTTACCGAAATGCCCGAAGTCGAAGAGATGGTGGAAGATCTCGATGATGCTGCGCCTACGGAAGAGGCCGAGGAAGAAGAAGCCAAAGCAATTGATTTCGAAGAAGTCAAGGCAAAAGTCGATGTGGTTAAAAAGGCATTGAAAACAGTGACTTCGGCAGTCAAAAAATATGGTTATGGCCATGAAAAGACTGAAAAAGCCTTTGAAGCCCTGGATGCTGTGTTTTCAGAGTTTAAGTGGACGCCGCAATATCTGAAAAAAATGGTGGTGATTTCCGAGGAGCTGATTGCTTTGATTCGGGAGCAGGAAAAAGCCATGATGGATATTTGTGTGCGTAAGGCAAAAATGCCGCGCAAAGATTTCATCAATGCCTTTACCGAAAATGAAGCCAGTCAGGAATGGCTGGAGACCTATCTGCAGTCTCATCCGCAATATGAGCCGGCTTTAAGTGGCTACAGAGACCAAATCAAGCTTATTCAGCAAAAGCTGCTGAGTATTGAAAGCCAGTATGGTTTGACCATTGCCACGCTGAAATCGATCTGCCGCAATATCGCCTTGGGCGAAGCCAAATCGCGTAAAGCTAAAAAAGAAATGATTGAGGCTAACCTGCGTCTGGTTATTTCAATCGCTAAAAAATACACCAATCGTGGCTTGCAGTTCTTGGATTTGATTCAAGAAGGCAATATTGGTTTGATGAAAGCGGTTGATAAATTTGAATATCGTCGGGGTTATAAATTCTCAACCTATGCGACCTGGTGGATTCGTCAGGCGATTACGCGTTCGATTGCCGATCAGGCCCGGACTATTCGTATTCCTGTGCATATGATCGAAACCATCAACAAGCTGAATCGGGTTTCAAGACAGATTCTGCAAGAATTGGGTCGGGAAGCGACGCCGGAAGAACTGGCTGAGCGCATGGAAATGCCGGAAGACAAAATCCGCAAGGTTCTGAAAATCGCCAAAGAGCCGATTTCAATGGAAACGCCGATTGGTGACGACGAAGACTCGCATTTAGGGGATTTCATTGAAGACTCCAAGATGTTATCTCCGGTTGAATCTGCTACAATCGCCGGCTTGCGGGAGTCTACCCAGAATGTGCTGGCAGGTTTGACCGCCAGAGAAGCAAAAGTTTTGCGTATGCGCTTTGGTATTAATATGAATACTGATCATACATTGGAAGAAGTAGGCAAACAGTTTGATGTAACGCGCGAACGGATTCGACAGATTGAAGCCAAAGCACTCAGAAAATTAAGGCATCCGTCCCGTTCAGAACAGCTTAGATGCTTTCTGGATGGCGAATAAGTCTGGTTTGACTGTTTGAAAGTTCAGGGCCCTTAGCTCAGTTGGTCAGAGCTTCCGACTCATAATCGGCAGGTCGTAGGTTCAAGTCCTACAGGGCCCACCATAAATTACCCAAGGTCGAGTAACGACCTTTTTTTTTATCCGCTATTGTCATGAGGGTCAGCTCCGTGAACAAAAACTATCTATTTACCTCCGAATCCGTTTCTGAAGGCCATCCCGATAAAGTGGCAGATCAGGTGTCTGATGCGATTGTTGATGCGTTATTAGCCCAGGATCCACGCTCACGGATTGCCTGTGAAACCCTAGTCAAGACCGGTATGGTCGTGCTGGCGGGTGAAATTACCACTAATGCGGTTATTGATACCGAAGCGTTGGTTCGTAAGGTAGTAAATGATATTGGTTATAACCACGGTGACATCGGTTTCGACGGCAATACCTGTGCGGTGATTAATGCGATTGGTAAACAGTCTGCTGACATCGCGATGGGAGTAGACGAGTCTGACAACCATGAGCAGGGTGCCGGCGACCAAGGTTTGATGTTTGGCTATGCCAGCAATGAAACTGATGTACTGATGCCTGCGCCAATTACCTATGCTCACCGTCTGGTGGAAAGACAAGCGCAGATTCGTAAAAATAAAACGCTGCCATGGCTGCGTCCGGATGCAAAAAGCCAGGTCACTTTCCGCTACGAAAACAATAAACCGGTGGCGATTGATGCGGTGGTTTTATCAACTCAGCATTCACCTGAAATTGGTGGCAAAGAGCTGGAAGAAGCGGTGATGGATGAAATCATCCTGCCGACTCTGCCAAAAGAATGGCTGCACAAAGACACCAAATACTTCATCAACCCGACCGGTCAGTTCATCATCGGCGGTCCAGTGGGCGACTGCGGTTTGACCGGCCGCAAAATCATTGTGGATTCCTACGGTGGTATGGCGCGGCACGGTGGTGGTGCTTTTTCCGGTAAAGATCCGTCCAAAGTGGATCGTTCAGCGGCTTACATGGCGCGTTATGTGGCAAAAAATATCGTCGCTGCCGGACTAGCTGAGCGCTGCGAGATTCAAGTGTCTTACGCGATTGGTGTGGCTGAACCAACATCTGTCACCATCGAAACTTTTGGCACCGGCCGTATCGAAGAAGACCGTCTGGAAGCAATTGTCCGTGAACATTTCGATATGCGTCCTAAAGGTTTGATCGCGCAACTGGGTCTGTTGAAACCGATTTATCTGCCAACCGCAGCTTACGGTCACTTTGGTCGTACCGAAGACAGCTTCAGTTGGGAAAAAACCGACAAAGCTGAGGCCTTGCGCGCTGCTGCCGGTCTTTAATTAACAGGGAAATACAAGATGAGTTTTACCGATTACAAAGTAGCCGATATGGCGCTGGCAGACTGGGGTCGTAAAGAAATTGCCATTGCCGAAACCGAAATGCCGGGTCTGATGGCCTTGCGTGCCGAGTATGGTGCAGAGCAGCCTTTAAAAGGCGCTCGCATTGCCGGTTGTCTGCACATGACAATTCAGACTGCGGTGTTGATCGAAACCCTGACGGCACTGGGTGCCGAAGTTCGCTGGTCCTCCTGCAACATTTTCTCGACTCAGGATCATGCCGCCGCTGCGATTGCCGCAGCCGGTATTCCGGTGTTTGCCTGGAAAGGCGAAACCGAAGCCGAAGCCGATTGGTGTATCGAGCAAACCATCTTGGGGCCTGATGGCTGGCGTCCGAACATGATTCTGGATGACGGTGGCGACCTGACCAACATGATGCACGATAAATTCCCCGAGCTGATGGCCGAGGTCAAAGGCTTGTCGGAAGAAACCACCACCGGTGTGTTGCGTCTGACCGAACGCGTTGCTAAAGGCACACTGAAAGTCCCGGCATTTAACGTCAACGATTCAGTCACCAAATCCAAATTCGATAACCTGTACGGCTGCCGTGAATCACTGGTTGACGGTATCAAACGGGCAACAGACGTGATGGTGGCTGGCAAGATTGCGGTAGTCTGTGGCTACGGCGATGTCGGCAAAGGCTGTGCCCAATCCTTACGCGGTTTAGGGGCCACGGTCTGGATTACCGAAATCGATCCGATCTGCGCACTGCAGGCGGCGATGGAAGGTTACCGTGTGGTCACCATGGAAGAAGCGGCGCCGATTGCGAATATTTTCGTGACTGCCACCGGTAATGTCAGCGTGATTACCCATGAGCACATGAAAGCCATGCGAGATCAGGCCATCATCTGCAATATTGGTCACTTCGATTCGGAAATCGAGATTGCCGCGATTCGTCAGTACACCTGGGAAAACATCAAGCCACAAGTCGATCATGTCATCTTCCCTGACGGCAAACGCCTGATCGTGCTGGCTGAAGGCCGACTGGTCAATCTGGGTTGTGCAACAGGACACCCCAGTTTCGTGATGTCCAACTCGTTCTGTAACCAAGTATTGGCGCAGATTGAACTGTGGACCAATGCCGCCAGCTATAAAAACGAGGTTTATATCCTGCCCAAGAAACTGGATGAAAAAGTCGCCCGTTCACATCTGGCACAAATCGGTGTGCATCTGACCCAGTTAACCCAGCAACAGGCCGACTATATCAATGTGCCGGTTGAAGGCCCTTACAAGCCTGAGCACTATCGCTATTAAAAAGGTTTGCCGGCTATCAAGAAAGGGGCTGTAAAGCCCCTTTTTTATGGCCGCAGCTTATTGGCGCAGATGTGAAATTTCACTGGGTCTGCCCATGCTCAAACGCAGAAACATCCGGGCAATGGCGATACCGTTGACGACAAAAGCAATCGTAATCGGCGCCGCAAACCAGGGATGCTGGCTGCTGGCATGAGACAGCAATAAATCTTCGCCTAAAAATGCCGGCGTGATCGGAAAGCCGACCAGACCCAGGAAGCTTAAAAACAATACTAAAGACAGGCGTGGATGGGTTTCGGCCATCGCCCGGAAAATAAAAGGCGAATCGTCAAAGTTTTCATGTTTCAGCATTAAATAAAGTGTGGTGATACCTAATATCCAGGCAGGAATAATGCCGGTCAGAAACAGCACTACATCGTCCCAGGCCTCGGGTGTCATCAGCCAGACGCCGATACCCGCCAGCATGCTGCTGAGTGTTACATAGTTCCAGACCTTGAACGGGCTGTGTTTCTGGCTGAACGCTGCCAGCGAGATCAAGACCATCGCCACCGAAACCGGCAGCGAAGCAATATTGCTGCCTTCGGGCTGATAAAAATGGAAGGCGATAGCGCCCAAAATCACCAGTAAGGCGGTTTTGATCAAAAAGTGAGCGTGATTGAAAATCTGTCCCAAGCGTTTCAATGGATCCCACAGCAAACGTTTGACCCAGAATTCCAGATGGGCTTCCTGCAGCGAGAAAACATAAATGGTATTTTGCAAAACCTCCGGCAGGCTGTGACGGATACTGGCGGGCAAAAATTCAAAATGACTGGTTTTGATATAAAAATCGCCATCCACAGCCCCTTCCACCCGCAGTAAATGCGCCACGATCGATGGTGATACCAGCAGTTGATAGCAGCGTAGAAAGGCGTTGCCCATGAAATGTATCAGGACCAGGGTTTCCAGACCCAGTGATAATTCAATAAACATCAGGCCTACCTGAGCAATCGATGCATAAGCAACCTGACCCTTGATGTTAGATTGGGTTTTTTCTGACAGGCTGGCGACGATCACCGTCAGCAGGCCAATCGTAAAAATAATCGCCTGCGGCAATAGCTGATAACCCCAGATTGGCAGCGTCCGCAATAACAGAAACACCCCCAGATGAATCGACAGCGCGCCATAAAAAATCGCGCTGGACGGGGTTGGGCCTTCCATGGCTCTAGGCAGCCAGAAGCAGAACGGGAATTGCGCCGACTTACCCGAAGCAGCCAGAATAATCAGCCAGGACAATAACGACAGTGCTGCATAACTACTGGGATGAAAATCCGGATTACTGAATAAATCGCTGAGTTCGCTGAAATGCGGACTTTCATGAAACAGCAAATGGCTCATCCAGGCGCCTAACAGTAAACCCACGTCACAAAAACGATAAATGGTGTAAGCCCGCAAGGCATTACGCACCGGTTGTGGGCGATGGCGGTAAAAGGCAATCAGCAGAAACGAGGAAATTCCGACAATCTCCCAGCCCGCAAACAGCATGTCGATACTGCCGGACAAGACAATCAGGTTGAGGCCGAACACAAAGCCGAAAATGGTCTGAAAGAAACGTTTATAGCCTTGCTCGCGATGCAGATAAACCCGGCAATACTTAACGATAATGGCAAAAATGCTCCAGACGCAAAACAGATAGGCGGCACTGACTTTGTCAAAATAGAACAAGATCGGAAAGCTGTAGCCCGGCTCCTGATAGAGCATGAACCACTGATATTCAATCGCCGCAAAGCCGCTGTTAGCCCATAAAGCCAATAAGCTAAAAATCACGCCACCCATGATCCGGCTAAGCCAGAAGCTGATGCGGGTAATAGTGTCTTCGTTGTTGGCAGACAGAAAAATCAATACCAAACCCGACAGCGGCAATAGCTGGCAGGCAATCAATAACAAGGTCATGCGTGTTGTCCTCTGAGCTGATGGACGGGAATGGTGGTGGTGCGTCCGACGATAATTTGTTCCGAGCGTGCGGCTACCGGCACCTGCAGGTCGGCAGGTAGTTGCACCGGATGCCAGCCGCTGTCGCTGTAAAGCTGGAGTTCGCGGTTTGTCGGGCTGCAGGAGGCGAGGCGAATCCAGTCATTATCCAGCCACTGTTTGAGATTACCGATTTTGCTGATGGCGGCATCGATCTGCTCAGGATGCTGATCAATCACAATCAGCAAGCGGGCCGGTTCATGAACTTCGATCATCTGTGAAGGCAGTCCGGTGCGTAAATCGCCTTCGACGCCATTAGCCACACCTAATAGGCCAATAACGTTATGTGGCAATTTGGTGCCGGCGCCGTAAACCGAGTTATCAATTCTGGAAAATAAATATTCCAGATTGATACCGCCGCAAACCGGAATTACTGCCGAGAGAATCTTGGCCAGAATTTCACCGTCTTGGTCAGTGTGTGGGTGATACGAATGCAGAAAAGCCCGGCGGTCCATGAACAGGTGGCGGCTGATTTCGCGGCGGCCGATAATGCAGTACAGATTATTGGAATGATTCAGTTCCGGTCTGGGTTCAAAGATCGAAGAAGAGCGTTCCAGCACATGCTGATGAGCAATCTGGTTGGATTGGGTTTTGGGTCCTAGTTCGAACCAGCGGCAACGTTCCCGGGCATTGCGTTGCAAAGCTTGCTGCATCGCCGTTTTGAACGCAGCTAACGCCGGTGAACTGTCGGTTTGATCGAAATAGCGGATTTCATCGCGGCTGGTGTTATGCAGTGCCGGGACGAAATGGCAATAATCGGGG
>CAIUWU010000199.1 GCA_903902945.1 uncultured Pseudomonadota bacterium | reverse complement strand
TGCTCTCTAAGCAATTGATTTTAAAGCAATAGACTAAACAAGTTTACCGTGAACAATGCAGAAGGGGCGGGTAGTGAAATGCCTTGCAACCGGCAGGCTGCAAGGCATCAGATAGAAATGCTTTAAGAGAAATTTCTGCCGTAGAAAATCTCGGCCATTTCTTCCTGCAATTGTTCCTGAATTTCCTGTTTTTCGTCATCGCTGAAATTACTTTCTTTTTCAAACAGATAGTTTTCCAGCTCGGTTTCTTTCAACATCATCTTGGTGTGGAAGATGTTTTCCTGATAGACGTTAACATCCAGCATCTGATACAGCTCTTTGGTACTTTCAGCGATGTAGTTCTGGATGGAATTAATTTTGTGATCGATATACAGCTTCTGACCGGAAATATCACGGGTAAAACCACGCACCCGGTAATCCATGATCACAATGTCAGACTCAAAACTGTGAATCAGATAGTTCAGCGCCTTAAGCGGCGAAATCTGACCACAAGTGGAGACGTCGATGTCGGCACGGAAAGTACAGATGTCGGTATCGGGATGACTTTCCGGATAGGTATGCACGGTAATATGACTTTTATCCAGATGAGCCAGAATGGTATCGGGCAGCGGACCGGGCGACTCCGAGTTCATGCCGGCCGGAATCACCGCACCTTCGGAAATCAGCATGGTGACACTGGCGCCTTGCGGTTCGTAATCCTGATGAGCAATGTTCAAAATCTGCGCACCAATGATATTGGCCACATCTTTGAGAATCTGGGTCAAGCGTTTAGCGTTATAGGCTTCGTCGATATACTCGATATAAGCTTTCTCCTGGTCTTTAGGAGCATAGCAGACATCATAAATATTAAAGCTCAACGACTTTGTCAGGTTATTAAACCCGTGTAACTGTAACTTGCTCAACTAATCAACCCTCTAAAATTTCAAAATCATGACTTACTTCTACACCGGCATTACCCAGCATAATCGATGCCGAACAATATTTTTCGGCAGATAGCTTGACCGCTCTTTCTACCGCCGAAGCCGATAAATCCTTGCCGGTCACCTTAAAATGCAAATGAACTTTGGTAAACACGCTGGGAACCGACTCTGCACGCTCGGCACTCAGTTCAGCAACACAGGCAGTTACCGGATGACGGCCTTTCTGCAGAATATCGACCACATCAAAAGACGAACAGCCACCCACGCCAATCAGCAGCAATTCCATAGGGCGAATGCCAATATTACGTCCGCCGTGATCGGGAGGCCCGTCCATCACTACCGCATGACCGCTGCCAGATTCGCCGACAAACATTCTGCCGTCGACCCATTTAACCGTTGCTTGCATCACTTACCCTAAAGAACAGAAAAAATTGCCGCCGATTTTACAACGATACTTTCAAAAGCATTGATTTTTTTACTGCGGCATTGGCTAGCGTCTTATCTTGGATAATTTAACCTTATTAGATGAAATCTGTGTGACAACGCCATCGAGCGGCTCATCAAGCTTGTCTGCGGCTTTAAGTCTATAATTCTGCAACCAATTTCCCTGCCTTGCCCGCACCCCAGCCAAAATCGAGATGAAAACCCACTACCGTTTACTGCTAAGCCTGTTACTGGGCACACTTGCCGGACTGGCTGCACATGGTTATGCCCAGCTTGAGGCCCTGCAAATCCTCAATCACTATCTGCTGGAACCGATAGGGCAGCTGTTTCTGCGGCTGATTTTCATGATCGTCGTACCGATGGTGATGAGCGGCCTGATATTAGGTGTATTCCAGCTCAGCAGCCATCAAGGTTTAGCCCGGATAGCGCGTCGCACCTTGCTGTTTACCGTGTTGGCCAGTTCTGCTTCGGTGGTGATTGGCGTGGGCCTGGTCAATCTGGCCAAACCCGGCGTGGGGCTGGATATCAGTCAGGTGAGTCACGATAGCGGCTCGGTCAGCAAAATCGCCGGCAATGCCGCAGCAGCCAAACCGGTGCTGCAAGCCTTGCTGGAAATCATCCCCAAAAACCCTGTCAGTGCTGCGGCTCAAGCGCTGGAGGGTGAAATGCTGGCGTTGATGTTCTTTGCGCTGGTGTTTGGCGCTGCCCTGGCGGCAAGCCAGACCAGCCAGCACTCGCGCTGGGTGGAATTGCTGGAAGAGAGCTATGCCGCCTGCCTGGTGATTGTCGATAACGCCATGAAACTGGCGCCGGTTGCGGTGTTTGCGCTGGTGTTTCAGTCAACGTTTAAATTCGGTTATCAAATACTGTTTTCACTCGGCTTTTATGTGCTGATTGTGATTATCGGTCTGCTACTGCAACAAACCGTAGTTTACAGCCTGTTATTAAAAGCATTTACCCGCATCAGACCACTGCAGTTTTTTCGTCAGTGCCGTGAAGTTTATTTGCAGGCCTTTGCAACGGCATCTTCCAACGCCACTTTGCCGCGTTCGCTGGAACTGGCCGAGCAGCAGTTAAAGCTGCGTCCAGAAATAGCGCGTTTTGTGTTAACCATAGGCTCGACCGCCAACCAGAACGGCACGGCTTTATTCGAAGGCATTACCGTGCTGTTTCTGGCTCAGGTTTACGGCCTTGATCTGTCACTGGGCCAGCAGATTCAGGTGGTATTGATGTCGATTCTGGCCGGTATCGGCACCGCCGGCGTACCTGGCGGCTCATTGCCGCTGATCATGATTCTGACTCAGCAAGTGGGCATACCGGCTGAAGGCATGGGCTTGATTCTGGGCGTAGACCGACTACTGGACATGTGCCGCACCACTCTCAATGTCAGCGGCGATCTGGTGATTGCCGCTTTAGTCGATGCCCCCGAGCACCTGGACGCTGAACAAGAGCGCCAATAACGTCTCAATCGCAGCGCAGTCCGGTTACCAATTCCCCCTCAAAGACTAATTGCTAACATCAGTGTTAATTTTCTTGATCGACGACCGGGCACACCGCCTCTAGGTAACTGATCCCGCTCCTCAAAGCGCCAGATTCTCAGCAGTTTTGCCGGTTACCAGGTTTTCTACAAGGCTTTGTTCATAAATCGAATCGCAAGCAAATTTACCCTTACCCCAATCCACAGGGCGGATTTAGGCTATAGCCCCCGTGAGCGGCCTACCCAACGGGGTAAACCGATTCAACAATGCCGCTCGAATCTGTAATTCAGCGACCTGGCTGTTGAAAAGTCTTGCGTCAATGCGTTCGCTCAACAATTTGAAGCCACGCATATTGGTTTCCACTAGGCTAGGGCGATGATAACCGCTGATAACCGCTCCATTTTTTCCTGATAGCTCGCCTGACCGTTGCATGACGCGCAAGGTTTGTTGTTCTTGGACGCAGGAAAATGGTTTGTGCATCCCGTTCGGCAATCGCCGAGTGGTCGCGCTTGGTGTCATAGGTCCAGTTTATGGTTCGGTATTTCGTCGATTGGGGCTTTGGCATCCGGATGCCTGAGCCTGCAATTATTCTTGCTGCAAATCCTGACGCTATTGCTGTGTGTCGTGGTTGCCGGTCTCAGTGCGACGACGGCCTATTGGCTGGTCCTGAGGCGCCGGCCAATAAACCGGCCATGACCCAGCCAGCCCCGTAATGATTAATCGCGAAAGTTATTGAACTGTAGCGGCTGCTCCAATTCTTCCGTGCGCAACATCTGAATCACCTCTTGCAGATCGTCGCGCTTTTTGCCGGTAACCCGTACTTTGTCGCCGTTAATCGCCGCCTGTACTTTGAGCTTTTTATCTTTGATCAGCTTAACGATTTTTTTGGCGAAATCCGAGCTGAGTCCCTGTTTCAGGGTAATGGTTTGCTGGGCAGTTTTACCGGTATCTTGAATTTTGCCGCTTTCCAGACTGTTTATATCGATACCGCGTTTGCCCATTTTGGCGTACAGAATCGGCAGCATTTGCTGTAACTGAAAAGTCGATTCGGCTTTCATGATGATGCTGTCATCCTGTTGCTCGAAGCGGGCATCGGAGCCTTTGAAGTCAAACCGGGTAGAGACTTCTTTATTGGCCTGATCGACGGCGTTGGTAATTTCGTGACCATCAATTTCTGAAACAATATCGAATGAAGGCATAGTGTAAGCTCATGATTAGACGAAGCTGCGCACTATAAAAGCCTTGCCGCCAAGATTCAACCGCCAGCGAACGATTATCAAAGCCACGCAAACGTCGTAACATGCGCGATCATGACTGACATTGGCCCTACCCATGACTGCAATCAGCGCTGTTAATGATTTTATTTCCCGCGACTTATCGACTCTGCTGGCTGAACAGCAAGCGATGGACCCCGAACAACAAATTGTGAAGCTGTTTCAGCGCTGCGCCAACGAAGTACCGGCCTACCGGGCCTTTTTGCACAGCCACAACATCGATCCCGGCTCGGTTGGCAGCTACGCCGATTATCAGCGTTTGCCGCTGACCAACAAAAGCAATTACATGAAAGCGTATCCATTGCCGGAGCGTTGTCTGGGCGGCAGCCTGCAAGCCGCCGACCGGATTGCCGTATCTTCGGGTTCCACCGGACAGGCGACCTTCTGGCCACGTTCACTGGCTTATGAAATGGATATTGCGGTGCGCTTTGAACAGGTGTTTCGCGACAGCTTCCACAGCCAGCAACGCAGTACACTGGCAATCGTCTGTTTTGCGCTCGGCAACTGGGTCGGTGGTCTGTTCACCACCTCCTGCTGCTGGCATCTGGCCGCCAAAGGCTATCCGCTGATGGTGGCGACCCCCGGCAATAACAAAGCGGAAATTTTCCGTGTCGTGCGGGAACTGGCTCCGTATTTTGAACAGACCGTGCTGCTCGGTTATCCGCCGTTTATCAAAGATGTGCTCGATGCCGGCATCGCCGAAGGCATTGATTGGGCGGCCTATCAGACCAAGCTGGTGTTTGCCGGTGAAGTGTTCAGCGAAGAATGGCGCCAGTTATTAGCCAGCCGTACCGGCTCCCAAACCCCATGCTTTGATTCGGCTTCACTGTACGGTACCGCCGATGGCGGTGTGCTGGGTAACGAAACACCGCTGACGATTGCCATCCGTCGCTGGCTGGCAACACAACCGGCAGCGGCTCAGCGTTTGTTTGGCGAAGCACGCTTACCGACTCTGGTGCAATATGATCCCGCCAGCCGTTTCTTTGAAGTTGAACAGAACACCTTGGTTGTGTCCGGCGCCAACAGTCTGCCACTGCTGCGTTATCACATTGCCGATAAAGGCGGTCTGATCAGCTATGAGGCAATCTGGGAATTTCTGCAAGCCTACGGCATCGGTTCGGTTACTGATTTAGGTTTGCCGGCTGATTTTCAGCCACGCAGACTACCACTGGTTTATGTATTCGGCCGGGCCGATTTTACGGTGTCGTATTACGGCGCCAATATCTTCCCGGAAAATGTCTCGGTAGGTCTGGAGCAAGTCGGCATTCACCAGGTAGTGAGCGGCAAATTCGTTCTGGAAACCCGACTCGATCAGAACGGCGATAAATATTTGCATATCGCCGTTGAACTGCTGCCCGAGATCGAAGCCAGTAACGCACTTGCTGAACGCATCGCTGTTTCGGTTCGCGATCAGCTCAGGCGGCTGAACAGCGAATTTGCCCATTACACACCGCCGGAACGACAGTTACCGCAGATCAGTCTGTACCCGTTTGCCGATCCCGCGTATTTTCCGCTCGGTGTCAAACACCGTTATACACGCCCCAGCGCTTAAAACCGATTTCAAGGAGACCGCCCGTGCCCAACCCCGTTTTGATCAGCGAAATCGTTGACCACATCGATAACATCCGCACTCTGCGTCAAGACCTGCATGCGCATCCCGAACTGCGCTTTGAAGAACACCGGACCGCCGAACTGGTGGCCAGAACCCTAAACCACTGGGGCATCAGCGTTCACCGCGGCCTAGCTGGCACCGGAGTGGTCGGGGTGATCAGCAATGGCAATTCCGGGCGCGCCATCGGCTTGCGCGCCGATATGGATGCTTTACCGATTCACGAGCAGAACCAGTTTGCTCATGCCTCACGACATCCGGGCAAAATGCACGCTTGCGGCCATGATGGTCATACCGCCATGCTGCTGGCAGCGGCACAATACTTGGCTACCCACCGCAACTTTGCAGGCACGGTGTATCTGATTTTTCAGCCCGCCGAAGAAGACGGCGGTGGTGCCCATGAAATGATTAAAGAAGGTTTATTTGAACGGTTTCCGATGCAGGCGGTATTTGGGATGCATAACTGGCCCGGCCTGGAAG
>CAIUWU010000198.1 GCA_903902945.1 uncultured Pseudomonadota bacterium | reverse complement strand
GGGGATACTCACCAACTTTTCACAAGTGATTCAGGATAACGTCGAAGAAGCGATTTCCGGGGTCAAGGGCGAAATCGCCATCAAGATTTTCGGTAGCGATTTAAAAACCTTGCAGGACAGGGCCGATCAAGTCACGCATATTTTGGCTGGCATTCAAGGCGCCACCGATGTTGCTGCTGAACAGCAGGCCGGCCTGGCGCAGGTGATTGTCGACATTGATCGCAGCAAGGTGTCGCGCTATGGCATTAATGTTAGCGATGTCGAGCGGGTGATAGAAATTGGCATGGGTGGCAAGGAGGCTTCCCAATTTCTGGAAGGCGAACGCCGTTTTGATATTAGTCTGCGTTATGAGGAAGGGGAGCGTAATTCGGTGGCGGCGCTGGAAAACTTGACGGTGCAGGCGCTGGATGGACAGTTGATCCCATTGTCGCAGCTGGCCAGTATCAGGGTGAATCAGGGGGCTTCGCGCATCAGCCGTGAGGACAATATGCGGCGGATTGCCATCAAATGTAATCTGATTGATCGCGATCAAGGCAGTTTCGTTGCCGAAGCTCAGCAGAAAGTTGAGGCCCAGGTTGATTTGCCTCCCGGTTACCGGGTGGTGTGGAGCGGCCAGTTCGAGAATCAGCAACGGGCGATGAAGCGTTTGTCAGTGATCGTGCCTATCAGTCTGGGACTGATTTTTGTATTGCTGTTCTGGGCGTTTCTGTCAGTCAAGAATGCCTTGTTAATTGTGATGAACGTGCCGTTTGCGATGATCGGCGGTTTGCTGATTTTGCTGGCGACCGGAATCAATCTCAGCGTTTCAGCGGCGGTCGGTTTTATCGCGCTGTTCGGAATTGCGGTGCAGAATGGTGTGATTCTGGTTTCGAATCTGAATAAACTGCGTCGCGAGGGGCAGTCCTTGCATGATGCGATAGTCAACGGTTCGGTGAGCCGGTTACGTCCGGTGGTGATGACTGCTTTAATGGCGATGCTGGGTTTGTTTCCGGCGGCCTTATCCACCAGTGTCGGCTCGGAAACTGCCAAGCCGTTTGCAGTAGTGATTATTGGCGGCCTGATTACGGCTACCTTACTGACTTTAACCCTATTACCCGCTTTATACCGTTATTTTGCTGAGGCCGATGAGCCTTGATTAAGGGAAATCATGAAAGAAATACGTGCTTACATTCAGCCGCATAAACTGCATCAGGTCACCATGATGCTGATGGAAATTCCCGGATTTCCAGGGATGACAGTGATGGACTGTGACGGATTCGGCCGCGAATGTACCGAACATCGTCAGGAATACAAACCGTTTTTGCCCAAAAAACGGCTGGAAATCTTTGTGCCCGACGACATGGTGGAAATTGTCTTCAATACGCTGATGAAGGTTGCCCACAGTGGTAAGCATGGTGACGGTAAGGTTTATGTTTTACAGGCACTGGAAGGTGGACGAATCAGTACCGGAGAACGGAATTCAGAACTGGCCTGAGTGCGGTTAAGGCGGATGGTTTATAACCGGGTATCTCTGGGGGGCTATGCTACAATCGCGCCTCCTTAATTTAACCACAAAGGTTCTCATGAAATTACATACCCTACTCCTTGGTGCATTATTGTCAGTCTCATTGAATGCGGTTGCAGACCTGCCGTTGACTCAAGCGGATTTACTGGGAACCTGGCGAATAGAAAAAGAAGCGGCGAATGCTGAAGGTAATAACGCCCGTACTTCAAATGCCGTGTGGATTTTCAAGGCCGACGGCACGATGGAAGGACTGGCCGAAGATAACGATAAAAATGCCCGGATTAACCAGATGCGTGCCGTATTGAACTACACCGTTGACAACGGCAAGCTCAGCAAACAGTCGGGGCCTGGCCGTCCGAAAATGGAAACCTGCGTTGCCCTTGAAAAAGACGGCAGCAAAATGGTTCTGAAATGTTCAACCGTTTACTACTTCATGAGCAAGAAATAATCCCGGTTCGGGTTCCCGCGTTGTCAGGCGCGGGAACATGCCGCTTGTAACAAATCAAATACCTGATGATCGGCAACCGCTTGGGCCGCCCGGCTGAGCATGATCCGGTTGCTCAACGGTTCCATCAGGCCGCCAATCGCCAGAGTCAGCAGCATGGCTTCAAACGGATAGCACAGGTGCAGCCGGTAGCGTGGCCACAACTGGTCAAAATCGCAGGCGATGCCCTGGGTTTTTAGTTCGGTTGCATAAGTTTTAATTAAATCGCTTTCATGTGCGCGGCGCACATCCGCTTCGAGGGCGGTAGCCAGAAAATAAGCCACATCCGCCATCCCCTCGCCTATTCTGACTAGTTGCCAGTCGAGAAATCCGGGTTGATTGTCATGCCAGAAAAAATTGCCCGGATGACAGTCGCGATGAATCAGGGTTTGCGGGCCTTGGTTCAAAATAGCCATGATGCGGCGCCGCTGACGGGCATAGCCTAGCGCAGGTACTTGCAGCGTTGCGGGGATCAGATTGGCCGCTTTTTGTAAGCCCAGTTTCATCAAAGGTACCGCCAGGATGCTGCCTAGCAAGTCTTCCAGCGCCCGCGTTGGGCCGGCGAGGCGTTGTAAATGCGGGTGGTATTGGCTTAGGTTCCAGAACTGACCATGAAATTTTGCCAGTTGCTTAATCACTGCTTCGGCTTGGGCCGCCGTTAAGGCTTGGCCGGCTTGACCGGGTTGTGCGCCGATTTCGTTGACATCGCTGATGACTAGCGTGGAACCGGTCAGCAGATTACTGGCTGCTGCCAGTACCGAAGCGGTTTTCACAGGTACTTGCGGCACAATGTGCTGATAGAAATGGACTTCGGTGGCCAGTAGTCTGGGCAAGGCGGTGATCGCCCGGGCTCGCCAAGTTAGCGAAGGTAGTTTGATAAACCAGTAGCGGGGAATCTGATCCGGGCCGTTGTGATCGACATATAACTGTATCCGGGTGGTGGTGCCGACATCCAGCGCGATGACATTAACGTTGAAAACCTCGGCACTGGCTGCAAAGTGCGACACTATTTTCTGCGCCCAGGCAACCGTGAGCTGTCTGGGATGCCGAATGATCAGTTCGGAAGCCTGGTACATCGGTGAAAACTATTTGGGGAAGAACAGCTCGCGCATTTTCTGACCCGGCGATGGCGCCCGCATGAAGGCTTCACCGACCAGAAAGGTGTAAATGCCTTGTTCCATCATCAGCCGGACGTCGTCCTGGCTGTGAATGCCACTTTCAGTGACAATCAGACGGTCTGCCGGAATCTGGTTTTTTAGTGTCAGTGTGGTTTGCAGTGATACTTCAAAGCTGCGCAAGTTGCGATTATTGATGCCAATCATTTTGGTATCCAGTGTGAGCGCCCGTTCCAGTTCTTCCGCATCATGCACTTCTACCAGCACATCCATGCCCAGACCGGCAGCGGTATCGGCTAGTTCTTTGAGCATGGCATCATCCAGCGCGGCGGCGATCAGTAATACGCAGTCGGCACCCAGGGCGCGGGATTCATGAATCTGATAAGGGTCGATCATGAAATCTTTACGAATTACCGGTAGCGGACATTTTTCACGAACACTTTGCAGGTAGGCTTCCGAGCCCTGGAAATACAGTTTGTCGGTCAGCACGGACAGACAGCTGGCGCCGTTCATTGCATAATCCTGAGCGATTTCTACCGGATAAAAGTGTTCCCGAATCACGCCCTGGCTGGGAGAGGCTTTTTTGATTTCGGCAATAATTGCCGGTTTGCCGGCATCGGCTTTACTGCGTAATGACTGATAAAAACCACGCGGACCAGGTACTGCTTCTGCCAGTTCTGCCAGCAGAGTCAGCGGTAAATTGGGTTTGCGGCGAGCCACTTCTTCCTGTTTGGTGGCGAGAATTTTTTTCAGAATGTCAGGTGTATCGCTCATGATTTTATCGGGTCGAGGGTAAATTGGCCGCCATTATAAGGCATGGCCGGTGATGAATTGCTGTAAGCCTGGGGTGTCAAAAGGCCAGTTCAGTGTCTGCTGGCTGGGTACGTGCAACAATACCGGAATCAGCAAGCCATAGCGTTGTTGCAAGTTGTCATCGTCGATGATGTCGCGGATGTCAAAACCCAATCCGGTCTGCTGAAGCAGCAGCTCAGCCTCTTCGCATAAATGACAGCCTTCGGTACCGAATAACAGGTAATCACTCATGCGTGTTTACTGATTTTATCCAGATAGCCCATGATAAAGGCGGAAGCGACCAGCGTCAGATGCAGAATTACATACCACTGTAATTTATCGTTGGCGGTGGCGTTGATATTCATGAAAATTTTCAGCAGATGAATCGACGAAATTGCCACAATCGAGGTGGTGACTTTGGTTTTTAAGGAACCGTAATCATGCGTGCCCAGCCAGTCGAGTTTTTCGGTGTCGTTCTCGATGTCCATCCGCGAGACAAAGTTTTCATAGCCGCTGAACATCACAATCACTGTCAGACTGCCGACCAGTGTCAGATCGATAAAGGTCAGCAGTTTGAGGATCAGCTCCGAATCAGGTAATTGCAGGATTTGCGGTAGAAAGTGATACAGCTCCTGAAAGAATTTGATCGCCAGCGCCAGTAAAACCAGGGTCATGCCGAAATAAATCGGTGCCATGAGCCAGCGGCTGGCGTACATCGCGCGTTCCAGAAAGTGTTCGAGGCGTTTTTGCATCGCAGACCTTAGTGATGTAAGTGGGCTGCCAGCCAGCGTTCAGCAACTTCGCGCAGCATGCCTTTGCGGCGGGCATAATCTTCCAGCTGATCGTGCTCGATTTTACCGACATTAAAGTACTGGGCATCGGGATGCGAGAAATACCAGCCGCTGACCGCCGCAGTCGGATACATGGCAAAGTTTTCGGTTAACTCGATGCTGGTATTGGCGGTGACATTGAGCAATTCGAACAGCTTGGCTTTTTCGGTGTGATCGGGGCAAGCCGGGTAGCCGGGCGCCGGACGAATGCCCTGATAGGCTTCGGCAATCAGAGCCGCGTTGTCGTGCGATTCATCTTCGGCGTAGCCCCAGTAATCGCGGCGCACGGTCTGGTGCATATATTCGGCCAATGCTTCTGCAAGCCGGTCGGCCAGCGCCTTGAGCATAATCGCGCTGTAATCGTCATGTTCTGCAGCAAATTCGGCCAGCTTGGTTTCAATGCCGATACCGGCGGTTACCGCAAATCCGCCCAGATAATCAGCGACGCTGCTGCTCGCAGGAGCAATAAAATCGGACAGACAGTAATTAGGTCGGCCTGGCGCTTTGATGTTTTGCTGGCGCAGATGATGCAAGACTTCCTTGATCTGGCTACGAGTGTCATCGGTATACAGAATCAAGTCATCACCCTCGCTGTTGGCGGCGAAGAAGCCGATTACCGCTTTGGCTTGCAACCAGTTTTCGGCAATGATCTGTTGGAGCATGGTTTGGGCATCGGCAAACAGTTTTTGTGACTCTTCACCTACTATCGGATCGTTGAAAATGGCGGGATAACTGCCGGATAGTTCCCAGGTCAGGAAGAACGGCGTCCAGTCTATATATTCGGCCAGGGTTGCCAGAGGAATCTGATCCAGGGTTTTCACGCCGAGAAATTTCGGCTTGACCGGCTGATGACTAAGCGGATAAGCGAAGCGATTTTGGCGGGCGGCTTCAAGACTGTGCTGAGCGGTTTTGGCGTGACGGCCTTTGTGGCGTTCACGCACCACTTCATATTCTTCGCGGGTTCTGGCGATGAAATCGGCTTTTTGATCGGCACTTAATAAAGCGCTGACCACGCCGACGCTGCGAGAAGCGTCAGTGACATAAATCGTCGGCGCAGCCTTGTAATTGGGTTCAATTTTGACTGCTGTGTGGGCGCGCGAGGTGGTGGCGCCGCCGATCATCAGCGGAATCTGGAAGCCTTGGCGCTGCATTTCTTTGGCAACGTGGACCATTTCATCCAGCGATGGTGTGATCAGGCCGCTCAAGCCGATGACATCGACATTCTGTTCGCGGGCGGTTTTTAGAATGGTTTCGGCCGGTACCATGACGCCCAGGTCGATGACTTCATAGTTATTGCATTGCAACACTACGGTAACGATGTTCTTGCCGATGTCGTGGACATCGCCTTTGACGGTGGCCATGAGTACTTTGCCGTTGCTCTGGCGTTCATTGCCGTCTTTATCGGCATCCATGAAAGGCATTAAATAGGCGACGGCTTTTTTCATCACCCGCGCCGATTTGACCACCTGTGGCAGGAACATTTTGCCTTCGCCAAACAGGTCGCCGACCACATTCATGCCGTCCATCAACGGGCCTTCGATGACTTGCAGGGGCTTTTCGGCTTCGAGGCGGGCGGCTTCGGTGTCTGCTTCGATATAGTCGGCAATGCCTTTGACCAGGGCATGTTCCAGGCGTTTGTTGACCGGCCACTCACGCCATTCCAGGGTTTCCTGTTTGCTGGTTTGGCCACTGCCACGGTATTTTTCGGCGATTTCCAGCAGTTTTTCGGTGCCTTCCGGCGTGCGGTTGAGAATTACCTCTTCGACGATGTCACGCAACTCGGTTGGAATATCGGCGTAAATTGCCAGTTGTCCGGCGTTGACGATACCCATGTCCATGCCGGCTTTGACGGCGTGGTACAAGAATACGGCATGAATGGCCTCGCGGACCGGGTTATTGCCGCGGAACGAAAACGAGATATTGGAAACACCGCCGGAAATCAGCGCGTGTGGCAGGGTTTGTTTGATGATCCGGGTAGCTTCAATGAAGTCGACGCCATAGTTGTTGTGTTCTTCGATGCCGGTGGCGACCGCGAAAATATTCGGGTCGAAAATGATGTCTTCAGGCGGAAAATCGAGTTGTTCGACCAGAATTCTGTAGGCGCGCTGACAAATTTCTACTTTGCGTGCCATGGTGTCGGCTTGTCCCTGTTCATCAAAAGCCATCACAATGACGGCTGCGCCGTAGCGTCTGACCAGTCTGGCTTGATCGATAAAATTGGCTTCGCCTTCTTTTAGGGAGATTGAGTTGACGATGCCTTTACCTTGAATGCATTTCAGCCCGGCTTCGAGAATTTCCCATTTTGAAGAATCGAGCATGATCGGCACTTTGGCGATATCCGGTTCGGCGGCGATCAGATTCAGAAAACGCACCATAGCCGTTTTCGATTCCAGCATGCCCTCATCCATGTTGATGTCGATGATCTGGGCGCCGTTTTCGACTTGCTGTTTGGCAACGTCGAGTGCGGCTTCGTAATTTTCTTCAACAATCAGTTTTTTGAAAATTGCCGAACCGGTAACGTTGGTGCGTTCACCGACGTTGACAAACAGGGTTTCCGGGCCGATGGTCATTGGTTCTAGGCCCGATAAATGACATTTTTTTTCCAGTTCGGGAATTTGGCGCGGCGGATGCTGGCTGACGGCATTGACGATGGCACGAATGGTATCCGGTGAGGTGCCACAGCAACCGCCGATGATGTTCAGGTAGCCGCTGGCAGCCCAGTCGGCCAGTTCGGCTGCCATTTGTTCCGGTGTTTCATCGTATTCGCCAAAGGCGTTAGGTAAGCCGGCATTGGGGTGAGCCGATACATAGGTGTCGGCAATTGCAGACAGCTCTTCGATATATTGACGCAGTTCCTGAGCACCCAGTGCACAGTTGAAACCAATCGAAATCGGCTGGACATGTTTCAGTGAATACCAGAATGCGGCGGCAGTCTGGCCGGATAAGGTACGGCCGGAGGCATCGGTGATGGTGCCGGAAATCATTACCGGTAATTTGTAGCCGAGTTGATCAAAGGTTTGTTCAACGGCGAAAATCGCGGCTTTGGCGTTGAGGGTATCGAAAACGGTTTCGATCAGAATAATGTCGGCGCCGCCTTCGATCAGGCCGCGAGTCGATTCCGAATAGGTGCTTACCAGGTCGTCAAAGCTGATGTTGCGATAGCCGGGATCGTTAACGTCCGGCGACATCGATGACGTCCGGTTGGTGGGGCCGAGTACCCCGGCGACAAAGCGTGGTTTGTCGGGTGTCAGGCTGCTGACTTCATCACAGGCTTGTCTGGCCAGGCGGGCAGAAGCGACGTTGATTTCATAGGCCAGACTTTCCATCTGGTAGTCAGCCATGGCAATCCGGGTGGCATTGAAGGTGTTGGTTTCAATGATGTCGGAACCGGCGTCGAGGTAAGCGCGGTGTATGGCTTTGATGATGTCGGGCTGGGTCAGTGATAATAAGTCATTGTTCCCTTTGAGATCGCAGGGCCAGTCTGCAAAACGGCTGCCCCGATAATCCTTTTCGCTTAACTGGTAGCTCTGTATCATGGTGCCCATGGCGCCATCGAGGAATAGTATGCGTTGTGAGAGTTGCTGATTTAATCGTTGAGAGCTGTTCATTGGCCAGAAAAGTTAGAGTGCGCCGATTTCAAAACCGTGTCCGTGTCAGCGGATGCAAATTTAAATTTTTTAAAAGGAAATCTATGTCCAAACCGAGTTTACTACAGGTTGTCAAAAGCGTGATTGCTGCTTTTATTGGTGTCCAGAGTGAAAAAAATCGGGAGGCTGACTTTAAGCATGGGTCTTTATCATCCTATGTGGTGATCGGACTTATAGCAACCGTGCTATTTGTTTATGCGGTAAAGACAGTTGTGTCTTTGGTAATAGGCTGATCAAGATAATGATCAGGCAGATTGCGTGATCGCAATCTGCCTGATGTGCTTAGTTGCCTGAAGTTTTGAAGCTGTTTTTGATGCTGCCGAATAGTTCTTTCAGACCACCGAATAAGTTCGCAGGTGTCAGAGCTTCTTTAGTGATGAACAGTGTGCGAACTACTGCCACGCTCAAAAATCCGGCTAATGGAGGTAGCAATTCCAAAAAGGTCGGTAACACTGCTCCGCCGATACCTTCTTGGGTTTTGCGGTCACCCACGCTGGTCAAGTCGCGCTCGTAAGTGTCGCTGGGATCTTTACCATCGAGAGCATCAATGATTTCAACATCAATGGTATAGAACAAAAATTGCATGGTCAGGAATAACGCTGCGCAACCAGCAGCCCATAACAAAACGTTAGGCTTTTTTACTCTGAGTAACGTTTGGTAGACCCAAATCGTTGTTAAAACCATTATCACGCCACCAATCATAGTGCTCCCCTCTCTAATAGTTGTTATTGTTGTTCAAAAAAACTGGCCCAATACTACTCACATTCTTTGGATAAGGCAATTTGCCACGGAATTTTTGTATGTAAAATTATCAATTACTTGACATGAGATATCTCTAAAGTAAGATATGGCGTTCGAGTGCCAACAATGGCAAATTTTTATAACACTAAACTATAAGGTAGGAGGCACCCATGGGAGCGATCTTAGATTTAACAGAAATGCTTAAAGAACCAGCTGGTATGGTTGGCGCAGTTGTAATTATCGCTGTAGGATATTTTTTCGTGAAGTGGGTTTTTGCTGATCCTAAAGACGAAGAATAAGCTAGATTACTCAATAGCTTTCTTTAAAAAGGCGTCATCGTAAGATGGCGCCTTTTTTGTTTGTGTATAAAACCGGGGTGGAACTTATAAATACCTTATAATTCGTGCAACTTTGATCCGAAAACAACAAGATGCGCGCATTCATTTCTGCCAAAATTCATAAGCTTCTTCCTGAAACAGCCCCGGCAACAGGGGTTGGATTGTTCCGAATACTGTTTGGTTTGGTGACATTACAGGAAATTCTGTTCCTGATTTACTTCAATCATCTGATCTTCGATCCGATTCCGTTCCTGGATGTTGAATTTCCCATGCTGGTCTTCTTTCTCTGGGCATGGGCATTGGTGGCCTTGGCTTTGGCACTTGGCTATCGTTGTCAGCAGGCCAGCATTGCCAATTATCTGTTCTGGTTGGTGTTCGTCAATTTCACGCCGATGCAGCGCGATTTTGACGGCGGTTTTGATCTGTTTATGATCGGGGCCAACTTTTGTTTGATCTTTATGCCTATGGATAAAGCCTTGGCGCTTGATGGCCTTAGAAAGAAACTGCAAACCCCGTTTGTGCATTATTCCCACCATGCCGAACCGAAAGTCTCGCCTTTGGCCTATTATCTGCCGGTCATTATTTGTCTGGGTTTTCTGTATTTTGATTCTGCGATTCACAAGATGTTTGCGCAACATTGGCGTAATGGTCTTGGCGCCTGGTTGCCGTCATCAATGCCTTATTACATGTCGGCTCTGGATCTGTCCTGGTTACTGAATCAGGAACTGCTGCAGAAACTGATCGGCTACACCATCATTATTTTTCAGTTCAGTTTTCTGTTGCTGTTCCATCGCCGGCAGTTAAGACCGCTGTATTTTTTGGTTGGCATAAGTTTGCATCTGGGGATTACGCTTTCATTCAACATTTATCCTTTTGGTATGGGAATGTTGAGTTTCTATGCGCTGATGATGCCTTTTGCTTGGTATCGGGCTATTGGTAACGCTTTAAAAGCGCGGCAGCCGCGGTTGCAGGTCTATTACGATCAGCAATGTCCCTTGTGTTGCCGGACTGTTTTGATCATCAATCATTTTGATATCTTCAGCTGTATCGATTTCAGGCCCGCCCAAACCGAAGCCTGCAATCAGGTGGCGTTGCAGCAGATTGATCAACAGCAGTTGTTAACTGATTTGTATGCCGTTGATCAGCAAGGACAGGTTTATGCCGGTGTGGCGACTTATGCACAAATTCTGATAGGAATGCGCTATAGCGCACCTTTGGGCTGGCTACTGAAGGCTCCCGGACTCTATCAGATCGCTTGTCATTATTATCGGCGTATCGCTGATAATCGTTTGCGGGAATCTTGTGACGTTCATTGTCTGGTGCAGACCAGTCCGATAGAAGGCGTTGCTTTACTTTACGACAGAATTTTTGCTGGCAAGGAGCCGCGTGCAGTCAAGCGCACCGCCGTCAAGCTAAGCAAGGTCATTGTCTTTTTGATCATCTTGCAACTGAACAGTAGCTTGCATTATGGCTTGTTGTACCGGCTCCATGTCGATACCCGAAGTTCACCGGTTACAGCGGTAATGGCCGATATGAGTAATGCTATTTTGTTGCTATCCAATAGTTTTCTGGGGATTACTCCCCATGCGCTTTATTTGCATGATCATTTTGAAGGTTATGACCGTATTCTCGCCCTGACTTATCTGGATCAGCAGGGACAGGAGCATTGGTTGCCTTTTGTGAATCAGCAAGGCAGACTGCTGGCGCCAAATTGGGGGCGAGTGCATTCGATGTGGGCCAATATCGCAGTTACCCCCAATATCGATGAGTTCAGGTTAAAAAAATTCATCATGAAGGTCACTGCGTTTTGGGGTATTAAGCAAGGTATTGCGCTTGATGATACGGTATTTTTAATCAAAATGAAGGCTATAAGATCGCCGTCATTTTGGGAAAAAGACTTAAGAATTAGTAATTTGTCTGGTGATTGGGTTACGGTCGGTGAGGCGCGCTGGCATGGCAAACAAATCTCGATCCAGTTGCCTGATGATCTAGATACCCTGTAGCAAGGTAGGTATTGCAAGCGTGGTTTTTTCCATGATATAAAACGCGCCGTGCTAAGCGTTTAGTGCGCACACAATTATAAAAAACCTTTTTAACTCGGAGGATGTTATGAAAAAAGTATTATCTGTTTTAGCTATGGTTATGATGGTTGTCAGTTTGACAGGTTGCATGGATGATCCCGATGGCGGTAACAAAAAACCTGCTAACTACGGCGCGGGTGCTGCACAAGGTAAAGGTTAATTAGCTTACCTTCTTACAAAAACAAGGCCCATCAAGTATGGGCCTTGTTGATTTTGGAATGGCGGAAGCGTTTGGGATGCACAATAAAGATTAATTTTTGAGCGCTAAAAATTAATGGCAAGTTGCTAAAAGCCAATTTGGCATGATATAAATTGCCCGTGCTTTATTTATGATTTAGTACAAATAGAATAAAAACTTTAATTTTGGAGGATGTTATGAAAAAAGTATTGTCTGTATTGGCGATGATGATGATGGTAGTTAGCTTAACTGGTTGCATGGACGATCCAGATGGTGGCAACAAAAAACCACAAAACTACGGTGCTGGCGCTGCTCAAGGCAAAGGCTAAGTTTTAGTGATCTTATCGCTATAAAAACAAGACCCGCTTTTGCGGGTCTTGTGCTTTAAGGGGTAATGATAAGCGAAGCGCTAATGTCCGCTTATTTGATCCATAGCCTGATGAATCCAGGCTTCGGTTTCCGCATTGATATCTTTCGATTTTTTGTCCACCGTCGTAATCGCCGGCCCTATTCTGACTTTAATCACCCCCGGATATTTCAAGAAACTGTTCCGCGGCCAGAATTCACCGGCATTGTGTGCCAGTGGAATCACCGGAAATCCGGTTTTCTGAGCCAGCATAGCGCCACCGGCATTAAATTTGGCATGAGCGCCAGGGGCAACCCGGGTCCCTTCCGGAAAAATCAGGACGAACAAACCCTCTTGCAGACGTTCTGAGCCCTGTTCAATCAGCATTTTTAAAGCTTCTTTTTGATTTTGACGATCAATTGCAATCGGCTTCAAAGTAGCCAGCGCCCAGCCACCAAACGGAATTTGCAGTAGCGATTTCTTCAATACGGCTGTTTGCGGCGAAATAAACTGTCTCAGGGCAATGGTTTCCCAGGCCGATTGATGTTTGCTCAGAATAATCGCAGCCCGGTCCTGAGGCAGATTCTCCAGTCCTTCCACTTCATAGCTCAAACCGCAGCATACTTTAAGCATGAAGATGACCTGATTGATCCAAATGTCAGCGATTCTGTAGCGCAGAGCAAATGGCAGCGGCGCACAACTCAGAATCAAAATGCCGACAATCGGTGTCGAAAATAGAATAAAGATAAAAAACAAGGTGGAGCCCAGATAGACCCGAAAATCAGCTTGCCGCGATGATGGTTTGTGCCGCTTCATAAAGGTTCTCAACAACAGGAATGGTTAATTCAGGATGATTTGTTAGTGTACTTAAGCCTTTGCCGGTTTTAACCAGTAACGGGCGTGTACCGGCGCTGATAGCGGCCTCCAGATCCCGATAAGAGTCGCCAACTGCATAAACACCGTCTAGCGAGATCTGATAGTCCTGGCCAAATTGCTGAAACAGGCCGGGTTTGGGTTTTCGGCATTGGCAGTTATCTTCAGGACCATGAGGACAATAATAAATAGCCTCAATTTGCCCGCCCACCGCACTGAGCAGTTGCTGCATTTTGGCATGCATGGCGCTTAAGGCTGATAAATCGAACAGGCCGCGGGCAATGCCGGACTGGTTGGTAATCACCACGACCTTAAAGCCGTGGTGATTCAGTAAAGCAATCGCTTCCAGGCTGCCGCTGATCGGCAGCCATTCGTCAGCTGATTTGATATAGGCGTCAGAGTCGACATTAATCACGCCGTCCCGGTCCAGAATCACATAACGCCAACTCACGATTGCAGTTTGGATATATCGGCGATTTTCAGGAACTGGTTGGACAGCATGGCCAGTAGCGCCAGACGGCTGTTACGCAAAGTCAGATCATCGGTATTCACCATAACCTGATCAAAGAACGCATCTACCGTATCACGCAGTTCAGCCAGACGGCTTAACGCCTGGGTGTAATTCTGTTCGTGCAATAACGGCAGAATCGCGGCGCTGGATGCTTCTGCGGTAGCCAGTAACTGTTTTTCGGCAGTTTCAACCAGTGTGCCGATCTGGTCGCTAACCGGCTGCTCCGATTTTTTCAAGATATTAATAATCCGTTTGTTGGCAGCCGCCAGACTTTCCGCTTCCGGTAACTGTCTGAAGGTTTTAACCGCCTGCAGGCGGCGCATGAAATCAAGCGGTTGGGTAGGACCAACCGCCAGTACCGCTTCAAATTCATCGTTGCCAAAGCCCTGATCCAGACAATAACCTTTCAGACGGTCAAAGATGAAATCGACCACTCTTTGCCGGGTTTCGGCTGCATTAAAGCTGTGTTTAAACTGCGCCAAAGCGCTTTCGACCAGCGACACCACATCCAGCGCAATCTGGTTTTCAATCAGAATCCGCAGAATACCGATAGTGGCTCGCCGCAAGGCATAAGGATCTTTATCACCGGTTGGAATCAGGCCAGCACTGAAAATGCCGCACAAGGTATCGATTTTTTCCGCCAGCGCCAGAATTTGCCCGGTCTTGCTGCTCGGCGTCGCCCCGCCGGATTGTTTGGGGAAATATTGCTCTTCCAGAGCCAGTGCCACCGCAGCCGGTTCGCCGTCTGCCGCCGCATAATAACGACCCATGGTGCCTTGCAGATTGGCAAACTCGCCGACCATATTGGTAATCAGATCGGTTTTGGCCAGTAATGCGGCGCGTTGGGCGGCACCGACATCTTGGTTCAGAGCGGTGGCGATTTGGCCCGCCAGGGCGGCAACCCGTTCCGTTTTGTCGAACAGCGTGCCCAGATCTTTCTGGAACACGATGCTTTTCAGATTTTCCACCCGGTCGGCCAGTGATTGTTTGCGATCCTGTTTCCAGAAAAACTCGGCATCCACCAGTCTCGGCAGTACCACCCGTTCGTTACCCTGACGGATGGCATCAGGATTCTTGCTTTCGATATTGGCGAAGGTAATGAAGTGCGGCAGCAAACCGCCCTGAGCATTTTTGACCGGAAAATATTTCTGATTAGCCTGCATGGTGGTGATCAGCACTTCTTGCGGCAATTCCAGGAAGCGGGCATCGAAATTACCGATCACCGGCACCGGCCATTCATTCAAGGCGGCTACTTCTTCCAGTAAATCCGCTTCAATATGGGCATTACCGCCGACATGAGCCGCAGCGGCATTGGCGGCTGCACGGATCGTGTCCATGCGCTGCTCAAAATCAACCACAACCTTCCCTTGCTGCAACAGGGCCTCGGCATAATCGTTTGGTTCGGCAATACTGATTGCACCCGGTGCATGGAAACGATGGCCAAAGCTGTCACGACCACTTTTAATGCCCAGAATCTCGCAGTCGATCACGGTTGTGCCGAACAACAGCACAATGCTGTGAACCGGACGCACGAATTCATGCTCGGAACTGCCCCAGCGCATACGTTTGGCGATAGGCAGTTGCGCCAGACTCTTGCGGATAATGTCAGGTATCAGCCCGCTGGTAGCCTGCCCCTGCACCGCCTGTTTAAAGATCAACCAAGCACCTTTGTCGGTTTCCAGGCGCTCCAGCTGGTCAAAGCTGGCACCACAGCTGCTGGCAAAACCCAATGCGGCTTTACTGGGCTTGCCTTCGGCATCATAAGCTGCCTGAATTGCCGGCCCGCGTTTTTCCACCACTTTATCGGCCTGCTGGCTATCCAGGCCGCGAATCAGTACCGCTAGCCGGCGTGGTGTGGCATAAGCCTTGGCTTCCTGATAGTTCAGGCCGGCTTCCTGCAAGCCTGCCAGCATGCCGTCCAGTAAAGACTGGCTGAGTTTTTTCAGTGATTGCGGGGGTAATTCTTCACCGCCCAGTTCAAATAATAAATCGTTGCTCAGGCTCATGATTACGCTCCCTGTCTGTTCAGAATTGGAAAACCCAAGGCCTCACGGCGTTGGTAATACGCTTCGGCAACCGCCTTGGCAATATTGCGGACTCTGAGAATGTAACGCTGACGTTCGGTGACTGAAATGGCATGGCGGGCATCCAGCAGGTTAAAACTGTGCGAAGCTTTCAGCACCATTTCATAAGCCGGTAATGGCAAATTCTGTTCCAGCAGTTTCACGCATTCAGCTTCATAGGTATCGAAGCAGTGAAACAGAAATTCGACATTCGCCTGTTCAAAGTTAAAGGCTGACATTTCGACTTCGTTCTGATGGAAAACATCGCCATAAGTGACCACGCCTTGCGGGCCGCGAGTCCAGACCAGATCAAACACACTTTCCACACCTTGCAGATACATGGCAATCCGTTCCAGACCGTAGGTGATCTCACCGGTAACCGGTTTGCACTCCAAGCCGCCGACCTGCTGGAAATAGGTAAACTGGGTGACTTCCATGCCGTTCAGCCAGACTTCCCAGCCCAGCCCCCAAGCGCCCAGGGTGGGCGATTCCCAATTGTCTTCGACGAAACGAATATCATGTTCCAGTAAATCCAGACCGAGATGGCGCAAAGACCCCAGGTATAGTTCCTGAATATTGTCCGGTGACGGTTTCATGACCACCTGAAACTGATAGTAATGTTGCAGACGGTTGGGGTTTTCGCCGTAGCGGCCATCGGTAGGACGGCGCGAAGGCTGTACATAAGCCGAGTTCCAGGGTTCCGGGCCAATCGCCCGCAGAAAAGTTGCCGGATGAAAAGTACCGGCTCCAACCTCCTGATCCAGCGGTTGTAATAAAACGCAACCCTGATTTGACCAGTATTCCTGTAAGGTCAGAATCAAGCCCTGAAAGGTAGAAACATCATTATTGCTGATCGACACGTTGGCGCCACTTGTTTGCTAAAAAATGCCGCCGATTATAGCCTAAAAACCCGTATAAACCGATGGTGGCTTGGTTGTTGCCCAGTCCGGTGCGCACCGTTTACTGTTGGTTATAACCTGTAATCCGTTCAAGTAAAGTCTGCAGCCAGCGCGGTTTCCACCAGTCTGACCCAATAGCTGGCGCCCAAAGCCAAAATATCGTCATTGAAATCATAACTGCCGTTATGCAAAGTGCATGGGCCGGCGCCGTGACCACTATCCCGGTGACTGCCAGAGCCGTTGCCGATAAAGCAATAACTGCCCGGTAATTGATTAAGCATAAACGCAAAATCTTCGGCACCCATCGTCGGTTGTTGTGGCAGCACATTGCTGGCGCCGACCAGTTGGGTCATCACCTGACGGGATAATTCCGCCTGCGCCTGATGATTGATGGTGGGCGGATAATTACGGCTGAATTCAAATTCGCAGTCCAGGCCATGCGCAAGGCAGATATGGCTTGCTATCTCACGCATGCGTTGTTCGATCATATCCAGCACCGGGGTGGTAAATGCCCGGACGGTACCGGCCAGTTCACAGTTGTCGGCAATCACATTACGGGTTTCCCCGGCATTGATCTGAGTGACTGAAATCAAACCGGAATCCAGCGGATTGAGGTTGCGAGTCACGATGGTCTGAAACGCCAGCACGATCTGCGCGGCAACCGGCACCGGATCGAGGCCCAGATGCGGTAAGGCGGCGTGACAGCCCTTGCCCTGTACCAAGACACGGAAGGTATTGCTGGAAGCCATCACGGGCCCCGGACTGACGGCAAATTGTCCGGCTTCCAGGCCGGGCCAGTTATGCATCCCAAATACCGCCTGCATCGGAAACCGTTCAAATAAACCTTCTTTAATCATTTCATGGGCACCACCGCCGTCTTCTTCGGCGGGCTGAAAAATCAGATATACCGTGCCGGCAAAGTGACGATGACTGGCCAGGTATTGTGCTGCTGCCAGCAGCATGGCGGTATGACCATCATGGCCGCAGGCGTGCATTTTGCCCGGATGTCGGGAGGCATGAGCAAACTGGTTCTGTTCGTGAATCGGTAACGCATCCATATCGGCGCGCAAGCCGATGGCGCGTCCGGAATTGCCATTGCTGATCACCCCGACCACCCCGGTGCCGGCTAAACCGCGGTGAACGGTGATGCCCCAGTGG
>CAIUWU010000197.1 GCA_903902945.1 uncultured Pseudomonadota bacterium | reverse complement strand
GCTGGCATCCTTGCCAATATTGAAGCTCTGCCAATTGAAATCAGGGTAGTGGATTCCATGCGAACTCCTTGGATTGGCTAGTTTTGCTCATCAGAGCCAACAAACAAGTGGGCCATACTACTCTTATTTGGATCCGGCAGCAGGTTTGAATGCTGAATCAAAATAATCGTTTATCGGCAATCGCACTTAAAATGGTCCGTAGCCGGCCGGGAGTATCGGTGACAGAGCTTGATAAACTTGGATCAGTCGCTATGAGTGGCCTGCTAAAACGGCCAGGATTGTCTGATTTGCCGATTCGTTGTTTGAAAAATTACATGATCACTATGCAAAAAATTTTGTTATCGCTGTTGGCGCTATTACTGATACTCGAAGAGTGGCTTTGGGATGTACTCAGTTTGATCGGTCACTATCTGATCCGGCTGCTTAACTGGGAAGCTTATGAACAATGGCTGATTCAGTCCAGCCCCCGGCAAGCACTGCTGGTTTTTCTGTTGCCTGTGGCGCTGGTGACGCCGCTCAATTTACTGGCCTTTGGCCTGATGGCGCATGGTTTGTTAGTGCAAGGTGTTTTGCTGGAACTGCTGGCCAAACTGCTGGGAACATTGGTAATTTCGAGAATTTTTACCTTAACCAAGCCCCAATTACTGACCTATCGACTTTTGAACCGTATTTACAGCACGATCAAGCGCTGGTTGCATTGGGCGCATCACAAGGTTGTGGCCATGGCGGTTTATCAGCGCGCGCAGGCGCTGAAAAAGCAGATCAGAAGCTATCTTTATCAACAGCCACAGGATTGATTTGACATGAATTCTTCATTGGATGATTTAGGCATTATCAGTGCCTTTCTGGAACATTTGGAAATTGAAGCCATACCGCGGGCGCTAGCTGTCAAAGCCGAAGTCGATAGTGGTGAAAAACTCAACGAGCTGGATTTACTGTTTTTTGATGAGCAGTTGGTTGAAATCAGCAATATCCTGCATTTACTCGATCGTCATCCTGAATATCAGGATGTAGCGGTAAAAATGGTTACCCTGTATCACGAAATTACCGATAGGGCGCTGCAGAATCAGCTGGTTGATGACAGCGACAGGCGTTTTGAAAATCTGCTGAGCAAAATTCGCCAATGGCAAAAATGAACGGCTGCCGATTGGTTTTAAAATAACGATTGATTAAGAGTTCACTTTATTGCGCAAATCCAGCCCGGGTTTAAAGTGCACCTTGTATTTTTCGGCGATGCTGATGGTTTCGCCGGATTTGGGGTTTTTGATCTGCGCTGCATTACGGTGATGTAGGGAAAAGGCCCCAAAGCCTCTAATTTCAACCCGTTCACCGCTGGAAATCGCTTCAGACAATTGCTCGACAATCGTTTTAACGATGGTTTCACTATCCTGTCTCGATAATTCGGGGAGTTTTTCGGCCAGAGATTCAATCAGTTGTTTTTTCACCATATTCATTTTCCAATCAATCTAATTCAAGCCGCAAAAAAAAGCCTCACTACCTGAGCAAGTAGTGAGGCCACATTGCAGTTTTAAAACCTGCTTAACACGAGGAGGTCTAGCATAGAAACTCAGGCATCAAAGCGGTCAGAAAAATCGATATTGCTTAACAGCGATGCTGCACCGAACAAAGTGGTAGAAGCAATAAAGGCACCGGATACAAAACCAAAAACACCCGTTACGAAAAATAAGCCGGTTGCAATATCGCGGTATTTGTTTGATTCGTTCATTTTAATGTCCTCTGACTAATCTTAAAGCGTGGTGCTAGTCTAATGTGAGTCGTATTGATGCACAATACAGGCAAAAGTTAATTAATTGTTTCCTTTTGGTGTTTAATAGAGTGTGCGAGTAATCAGCGACTACGCCAATGACCGCCAAACCTGTGATTGGTATGGCGGTTAGCCGCTTAACTGAGATGGGCCCGGTGTTTAGTGCTCGGATTTGGATTTTGATTTGGCTTTTTTCTGCTCATGCTGACATTTTTTTTCGCAGAACTTGCGCTTCAGCCCGCTTTTGGACTCACATTTCAGCTGACATTCATCAATGGTGGCGGCGGGTTTGCTTAATGGTGCGGCGGTAGGGGGGGGAGCGGAGACTGGTATCACGACCGGTGGTTGATTATCGGGCATGATCCAACTGCAGCCTGTCGTGATCAGTATCAAGCCCGCCAGGGGCAGATAAGCAAACGGTTTGTTCATGGCAATCACATATCCTTGTTATTTGATGGGGCTATTATTCACTAATAATTCATTTGATTTATTAATATTAACGAAATAACTTATTCACTTTTTTGACAATTGTTAATTAATTTAATCCGGGTAGACTGCTGACAAGCTGAAAAACTGACTGTTGTCGAGGAGTTATCATGCTTAAGTCAAAAAACCGGGTATTCATTGCTAGCAAATATGCCTTGTTGTTGCTGGGTTTCAGTCTGGCTTTCAACGGCGAATTCATTCTTTCCAGTGCCATCCTGGGTTTCTCGGTTCTCTTCTGTCAAACCGCCTCCGATCACGATCAGTCGGTTTATTAATCAAAGATTCTCATCTGTTGCGATAGCTGGCTTTGCCTGAGTGATTGCTGGCGGCAATTAAAAACTGCAAGCAAAAAAAATCCGGCTCGAAGCCGGATCAAATCAAGGAAGTAATGCTGCGCACTTAAGCATTGCTGATAGCTTATCGTTAACACTGCCGCTTGACTATGTGACCAATTGTCGCGTGTGACAAGTTGTCGCAGTCAGGCGGCAGTTTTGATTACCAATCGCGCTAATTTTTTCCATCCTCCCGGTCGCGGGTTAGAATGGCCCGCTTAACGGCTGTTCGCCAGAATCTGATTGTTCATTATTAATGCTGAATTTTAAAAATATTGCTATTCGCCGTGGTAACCGTTTGCTGTTCAGCGGAGCCAGTTTCACGATTCATAAAGGTCAGAAAATCGGTCTTACCGGCGCCAATGGTGCTGGCAAATCGAGTTTGTTTGCCTTGTTGCGTGATGAATTACATGCCGATGAAGGCGAATTTTCGATGCCGCCCAATCTGGAAGTGGCGCATGTCGCTCAGGAAACACCGGCTTTAAGCTGCTCGGCGCTGGATTATGTGCTGGATGGTGATCGCGAACTACGCCAGCTGCAACAACAGCTGGCACAAGCCGAGCAGGCGCATGATGGCTTGAAGCTGGCCGAACTGCACAGCCTGTTTGATCATATCGGTGGTTACACTGCACAATCACGCGCCTCTCGCTTATTAAATGGTTTGGGTTTTTCCGCAGCACAGGAACAACAGCCGGTCAGCGATTTTTCCGGCGGTTGGCGGATGCGTCTGAATCTGGCTCAGGCCTTGATGTGCCGTTCCGATGTCTTGCTGCTCGATGAACCGACCAACCATCTCGATTTGGATGCTGTGATCTGGTTGCAGGATTGGCTGATCCGCTATCCGGGTACATTGATGCTGATTTCCCATGACCGCGATTTTCTCGATACGATTACCGACCACATCGTGCATATCGAGCAAGGTCGAGCCGAGATCTATACCGGTAATTATTCCGACTTCGAGCGGATGCGGGCCGAAAAACTGGCACAGCAGCAATCGGCTTATGAAAAGCAGCAGCGCGAAATCGCCCACATCCAGAGTTTCATTGACCGCTTTAAAGCCCAGGCCACCAAAGCCAGACAGGCGCAAAGCCGGATCAAATCGCTGGAGCGTATGGAGCTGATTGCTCAGGCCCACGTCGATTCGCCATTCAGCTTCAGTTTTCCGCCGCCGCAGAAAATGCCCAATCCCTTATTGCAGATTGAAGACGCCGATATTGGTTATCCCGGCAAGACGGTGATTAATAACGTCAGTCTGTCTATCAGTCCCGGTGACCGCATCGGTTTGCTCGGACCTAACGGTGCCGGTAAGTCGAGTCTGATTAAAGTGTTGTCCCAGCAAATGGCGGCGTTGACTGGTAAGCTGCGCACTGCCCAAGATTTGCATATTGGCTATTTTGCCCAGCATCAGCTGGAACAGTTGCGCCTCGATCAGACGCCGCTGTGGCATTTGCAGCAGCTGGATAAACAGGCTACCGAAAAAGACCTGCGTAATTTTTTGGGTGGTTTTGATTTTCGTGGCGACAAGGTCAATGAAGCGGTGGAACCGTTCTCCGGTGGTGAAAAGGCGCGGCTGGTGCTGGCCTTGCTGGTGTATCAGAATCCCAATCTGCTATTACTGGATGAGCCGACCAACCACCTCGATCTGGAAATGCGGCATGCGCTGAGTGTGGCGCTGCAGGATTATCAGGGGGCGATGGTGGTGGTTTCGCATGACAGACATCTGCTGCGTTCGGTCACCGATCAGCTCTGGCTGGTAGCCGGTGGTAAGTTGCAGCCGTTTGACGGCGATCTGGATGATTACAAATTGTGGCTGGCTGAACAAAAACGCCAGGCCGAAGCTCCGACTGATGATGGGTCGGCTGCCAGCGCCGTGTCGCGCAAAGATCAGCGCAAACTCGATGCCGAACGCCGTCAGCGCCTGAAACCTTTGCTGGATGCGGTCAAAAAAGCCGAAGCGGCAATGGAAAAATATCATCAGCAGCAACAGGCGCTGGAGCAGCAGTTGGCTGATCCCGAGCTCTATAACGATGCTAACAAAGCACAATTAAAACAGTTACTCAGTCAGAAAGCCGAAGTCGATGCCGGGCTGCAACAGGCCGAACAGGACTGGATGGCCGCTGAAGAACAATTACAACAACAGGAGTAAAGCGTATGAAACGACTGTTAGGCTTGTTTTTTGAACTCACCGCCTTGAAAAAAGGCCCGCAAGATATTCCGGTCAGCAGCAGCGTGATCCAAATCGTGGCTGGCGCCTATCTAGTAATCAATCTGACCATTCTGCAGCTCAATAATGACTGGGGCGTTGCCGCGCTGCAAATTCTGGTCGATCTGTTGCTGATGGTGGTTTTTACCTGGCCTTTACTGTATTTTTCCGGCTGGACCAACCGTCTGCAGCAAACCCTGCTGGCACTGATGGGTGCCGATGCCGTGATCAATTTTTTTGCCCTGCCGGCACTGGCCAGTCTCAATCACCAACCAACCGATTTAGGCTTTTTTGCCATGTTGCTGCTGATGCTCTGGCACTGGCTGGTGATCGGACATATTTACCGGCATGCGCTGGAGCGGCCCTTGTTTATGGCGCTGGGGCTGGCGTTTTTATATTTATTACTGTCCTCGCAGCTGATGGAAGCCTTGTTTCCGGTCACGACTCTGGAGCAGGGATAAAGCAATTTTTTACAGCACCGATAACAATAACAGGGCAGGCACACCCGCCCGTCTCACAGAAAGGTAATTAGCATGCTAGGACATATTGAAAGTTTCGATCAAAAAACCCAGACCGGCGTCATCAAACACCAAGAGGCGTTTTATGAATTTCATATCGATCAATGGAACTCGGAATCGGCGCCCAAAACCGGTGATGATGTCGATTTCGATCATGAAGACGGTGTTGTCAGCGAAGTAGCGCCGGTTGCTGCTTACTTGTATGAAACAAAACCGGTCAAAAGCCGGATCATTGCCGGTTTATTGGGGGTGGTGCTGGGCGCCGCCGGGCTGCACCGCATGTATCTGGGATTCTGGGGTATCGGCATTGCCCAGCTGGCGATTACCTATGTCACCGGTGGTTTCGGTGTGGTGTGGGGCTTTGTCGATGGCGTACTGATTTTGACGGGTCATATCTATAAAGATGCCAAAGGGCGTCATCTCAAATAAATGGCTGATTTTGTCAGCCGGCGTGGTCTGGCCTATTTAGTGGCGGGTGGTTTATTGTGAATCGTTCGCCGGTGGGCGCTCCTTTTGCCGCTCTGATGGTACAAGGCACAAGCTCCGATGCGGGCAAAAGCACTTTAGTGACGGCACTGTGTCGCTATTATCGGCGGCGCGGGGTTGCCGTTGCGCCATTCAAACCGCAAAACATGGCCTTGAATAGTGCGGTGACCTGCGACGGTGGCGAAATCGGCCGGGCACAGGCGGTGCAGGCCGCTGCCTGCGGGTTGCCGCCACACAGCGACATGAATCCGGTGTTGCTCAAACCGCATAGCGATACCAGCGCTCAGGTCATCATTCACGGCCAGGTGCTGCAAAATCAGTCGGCTCAGCAATATCATGATTACAAGCAGGTAGCCAAAGATGCCGTGCTGCAATCCTGGCAACGACTGGGCCAACAATATCAGATGCGGCTGGTGGAAGGTGCCGGCAGTCCGGCCGAAGTCAATCTGCGTGAAGGCGATATTGCCAATATGGGCTTTGCCGAAGCCGTGGATTGCCCGGTGATTCTGATTGCCGATATTGATCGCGGGGGTGTGTTTGCGCATCTGGTCGGCACCCTGGCGTTATTGTCGGCTGCTGAACAGCAGCGGGTGGTTGGTTTTGTGATTAACCGTTTCCGTGGCGACATTGCCTTGTTGCAACCGGGATTGGACTGGCTGGAGGCCAGAACCGGTAAACCGGTGCTGGCGGTTTTGCCGTATTTGCATGGTTTTTACATCGATGCCGAAGATGCACTGACAAGCTCTCATGCCAGACAGACTGCGGAGCAGCCGTTTCATATCGTGGTGCCGTATTTACCCAGTTTCAGTAATCACACCGATTTCGATCCCTTGCAATTGCATCCTGGCGTTCAAGTCAGTTTTGTCCGGCATCCTGACCAAGTCCAGGGCGCCGATTTGATCGTGCTGCCGGGCAGTAAAGCGGTTGCCAGTGATCTGGCCCATTTAAGCGACCGTGGCTGGCCGGATTTTATCCGCCGTCATTTGCGTTATGGCGGCAAGCTGCTGGGAATTTGCGGAGGTTTTCAGATGCTGGGTCAGCGAATCGATGATCCCTTGGCGCTGGAAAGCGCTGCCGGTTCGCTGCCCGGTTTGGGCCTGCTGGAGCTGGTGACGGAACTGCAGCCGCAAAAAACCCTGCGGCAGTCACACGGCTGTTTTGCCGGCCAGCCGGAAATCGCGGTACAAGGCTATGAAATTCATCTGGGACAAAGTCACGGGCCGGCCTTGCAGCGGCCATTATTTCGCTTGTCACACGGCTGCGATGGCGCACTATCGGCCGATGGGCAGATCGCCGGCAGCTATCTGCATGGTCTGTTCGATTTACCGGCAGCCTGTAATGCCTTGCTGGCCTGGGCCGGTTATCAGGCGGCTGAAGCACTTGATTTTGCTGCCCAGCGTGAAGCCGGTATTGATCAACTGGCCGATTTGCTGGAAAGCCATTTTGATTTTCAGCGACTGGAAACGCTATTGCAGCATTGGTCTGCAGTCCGGGAATAACCAAGATGATTGATAGCTTATATATAGAAACTGCGGTACAGGATCATCCGCGTGCCAGACAAATCCGCAGCCGATTTCCGGCGGCGCAGATAATCGAATGCGCCCGTTATGGCGAGGTATTCAATCCCAAGGCGCAGAACTTTCGGTTGCAGAAACATAATCCGGCGCTGATTCTGGCCGAGAAATATCAGAAGTTTGTGTTACCGGCGCCTCCCGGTTACGGCATAGGCGGTCAGCATAATTACTATTTTTCGCACATGCTCAACTGTTTGTACGATTGCCGTTACTGCTTTTTACAAGGCATGTATCAGTCGGCCAACTATGTGTTGTTTGTCAATTTTGAAGATTTCCAGCGTGAGATTATCGCCATTAGCCAGCAAACCTCGGACCCGGTCTATTTCTTTTCCGGTTATGACTGCGACAGTCTGGCGCTGGAACCGGTGACAGGGTTTGCCGAAGCCTTTTTGCCGGTGTTTGAAAACTTGCCCAACGCCTGGCTGGAGCTGCGCACTAAAAGCACCCAGATTCGCAGTTTATTGCAGCGCCAGCCTTTGGCGCGCTGTGTGGTCGCTTTTAGTTTGTCGCCGGAATCGGTGGTGGAAAAAGTCGAAGCCAAAACCCCTAGTCTGGAAAAACGTCTGGAAGCGGCGCTGAAATTGCAACAGCAGGGCTGGCCGGTGGGGCTGCGTTTTGATCCGCTGATTTATCAGCATGATTATCAGCAGCAGTATCGTGCATTGTTCGAGCGGGTGTTCAAGGTGCTGGATGCCGGGAAACTGCATTCGGTTAGTCTGGGCGTGTTTCGCTTGCCCGAGCAGTATTTCAAAAAGATTCACAAGCTATATCCCGATGAAAAACTGTTGGTCAGTCCGTTGCAGACCGTCAATGGCATGGTGTCTTACCGGCAGCCACTGGAGCGAGCGATGATCGAGGATTGCACCACCATGCTGCTGGATTACATCAGCGAGAGTCAGTTATTTCCATGTCAGATTTAAAGCGCACGGTGTTGGTGACCGGCGCCAGTTCCGGTATCGGTCGGGCGGTTGCTCGGCAGTTGTTAGAGCAGGGATATCAGGTGATCGGCAGTTCTCGGGATATCAGCCAGTTCACCAGCCCGCAGCGCCGCTTCACTGCGCTGGAGCTGGATCTGAGCCAGCCGGCCAGCCTGGAAGCTGCCGTCAGACGCCTCCAGCTGCAGTTTCCAGCGCTCGATGCGGTGGTGTTTGCCGCTGGTTATGGCCAGTTTGGCGCTATCGAACAGTTTTCGGTACGGCAAATCGAGCAGCTGCTGCAGGTCAACTTCACTGCTCAGGTGCTGCTGACCAAGGCCTTGTTGCCCAGGCTGAAACGGCAGCCGCATGCCAATCTGATTTATATCGGTTCCGAAGCAGCCCTGAAAGGCAGTCGCAACGGCAGTATTTATTGCGCCAGTAAATTTGCTTTGCGCGGCTTCAGTCAGGCATTGCGTGATGAATGCGGCAAGAGTCCGGTGCGGGTGTCATTGATCAATCCTGGCATGGTCGATACCGGTTTTTTTGAAACCCTGAATTTTGCCCCCGGCAAACAGGCGGGTCAGGCGTTACAGGCGGCAGATGTCGCTGATGCGGTCAGTTACATCCTGCAAGCCGGTAATCATTGTATGATTGACGAAATTAATCTCAGTCCCGCCAGTAAAGTGATCGAATTTAAAAAATAACCGTCTCTATGCTCAGAAAATTCATCGTTTACGGTGCCTATCATTTAAAGTCTTCAGAACGCTATAAACGCACCAAGGTGTTTTTTTATAACCTGCTGGAAAATCAGGGCAGCCGCGCCAAATCCTATTTTGATGTAATGATGATAGGGCTGATCGTGCTGAGCATTTTCTTTCTGCTTTATGATGTGGAACACGAAGCCAGTCCTATGGGCGGCTATTTTGAACAGGCGATTCTGGTGATTTTTGCTTGCGAATATTTACTGCGCTTGTGGGTCTATTCCGATAGCCATCTGATTATTCTCGAAGAACACGAAAAAGCTCAGTATCTGAATATTCGTTTCAGTATGTACCGGGCGCTGAAGAAAGCTATTGCCCGAAAACTGGAATACATTCTGTCGCCGTTTGCGGTGATCGATTTGCTGGCAATTCTGCCCAGTTACCGACCGCTGCGGATTCTGCGGGTGTTTCTGGTGTTTCGTTTGTTCAAGCTGTTTCGCTATTCCAACAGTGCCAAATTATTCTCGGATATTCTGGCGACCAAGCGTTATGAGCTGCTGACTTTGATGGTGTTTACCGGATTTCTGATTTTTATTGCCACGGTTTCGGTATATGTCTTCGAGCACCCCGAGCCCGACAGCAAAATCAAAACCCTGTTCGATGCCATGTACTGGGCGATTGTGACCCTGGCGACCGTAGGTTACGGCGACATCATTCCGCATACCATTGGTGGCAGGCTGGTGGCGATTATTCTGATTCTGACCAGTCTCGGCATTCTGTCATTTTTCACTTCGATTCTGATCGCGGCATTCAATGAGAAAATGCCGCTGTTACGCGAAAACCGAACCTATGCCGAACTGGAGCGCTATCAGGAATTCATCATCATCTGTGGTTATGGCCGGGTTGGCCACGAGATTGCCCGCCAGCTCAGTCAGGACGGCCAGAAGTTCATCATCATCGACCGCAAGGAACACAATATCAATCTGGCCAAACAACAGGGTTATCTGACGATTCATAATGATGCCAGCCGCAATGATGTGTTGCTGAGTGCCGGGATCTGTCGCGGTGCTTCGACGGTGTTGTGTATTACCGGCGATGATGTGACCAATGTGTACGTTACGCTCACCAGCCGCCACCTCAATAAAAACATCCGGGTGATTTCCCGCGCCAATCTGCACGAAAACATCAACAAGCTCTATCAGGCCGGTGCCGATCATGTGATCAGACCGTTTGAAATAGCCGGGATGCTGGCGGCGGAATTCCTGGGTCAGCCGGTAGCCTTTGAAGCGATTTCAGGGATTTTGCATAATCAGACCGAGATCGTCATGGAAACCATTCTGGTCTCGGAAGGCTCATGGCTGATTGATCAGCCTTTATCCCGCGTAGAACTGACCGGCCAGAAACTGACGTTGCTGGGCGTCATCAGCGCTAATCCGATTCACTTTAAACATAAGAATAAATATCAGGTGAAGCAGCAGCATTTTTACTTTAATCCTGAAGCCAAATTCATTCTGCGTCAGGATGACATTCTGGTGATTCTGGGCCGCAAGTTCGGCATTGATCATTTTCGCGATCAGATTGAACGGCATCGCTTGTTAACCGGGAGACAAGCATGAAGCGGGTTGCAATTTTCGGCTATAACCCGATGTCTTACGAAGCGATCAGCCGCATTGATCAGGCGCGTTATCAGTTGGTCGTGCTGGATCATAATCCGGCCCATATTGAGCTGGCACACGAAAACGGCTTTGAAACGGCGCTGGCGGATTTTCGCAGCGATGATGATTTGCGCGCGGTCGGAATCGGCCGGGATATTGATACCTTGTTTTGTTTCTTCGAAGAAGATTCGCAAAATGTGTTTCTGACCCTGTCGGCACGGGCGCTGGATGCCGAACTAAAGATTATCGCTATTGTCTATAGCCCGGAGTCGGCCGAGAAACTGCGGGTTGCCGGCGCCAATAAGCTGATTGATCCGTATGAAATCTGTGCTCGTAAAATTCACGACATGCTGAAGCGGCCTGATATCAGCGATATTTTTGATCATGCTGTGTTTGGCCGTCATGATTTGAATCTGGCCGAAGTGGTGATTCCTGATGACAGTTATCTGATTGGGCAATGTGTCAGTCAGTTGCAGCTGAGTTCGCAATACAATCTGATTCTGATCGGTATCGTCAATCAGCGCCGCGCCGAGCCTTTACGATTTGTCGTCGAAGATACCCATTGCGAACTGGTGAAAGGTGATATTTTGGTTATTTTGGGTCCCGAACGGGAAATTAGAGCGTTTAAGCAGGATGTTGAAAATGAATTTAATGACATTGAAGCCTAGGGTTTGGTTTGTGCTGGGATTTTTAGCCTGTGTGGCGATTCTGGCGACCGGCGCCTACTTACAGTTTGTTGAAGGGCTGGAGCCTTGCCCGTTATGTATTTCCCAGCGGCTGGTGTTTCTGGCAACCGGGCTGATTTTTCTGCTGGCGGCTTTGCATAATCGCGGTCAGCGCGTCTATGCGATTCTGGCCACCCTGAGTGCCTTGCTGGGCGGCAGTGTGTCGGCCCGGCATATCTGGTTACAGCACTTGCCACCAGAAGACGTGCCGGAGTGCAGTCCGGGGATTGAGTATGTGTTTCAGCATTTTCCGCTGGCCGATACGCTCAAGCTGATGCTGACCGGCACCGGCGAGTGTGCCAAGGTGGATTGGACCTTATTAACCTTGTCAATTCCTGAATGGGCTTTGATAGCATTTGTGGG
>CAIUWU010000196.1 GCA_903902945.1 uncultured Pseudomonadota bacterium | reverse complement strand
TTTCCAGGCAAACGTAATCGAATGATCCTTGACAGCCTGCGCGCGCTTGACCAACTGCTGACAATAGTATTGCTCGCGGTTACTGGCGCGAATCTGATTGATGGCTTCCAGGGTTTCTGATAAAGCTTGCTGAAAAACGCCATAGGCTTTGTTTTCATTGGCTTTCAGGTCTTTAACCCCGGAGCCAATTGCTTTGGCCAGGTAAATCACCACCGGATTGAGGAAAATGATGAACAAACCCAGCTGCCAGTCCATCCACAGCAGAATCAGCGCGGTACCCAGTACGGTAAAACAAGCCACTATCAGTTTGCTGATCGTGGTGCCAATAAAATTATCCAGTGTATCAAGATCAGTCACCAGATGAGCTGCCACAGTGCCGCTGCCCAGACTTTCATACTCAGACATGGAAATAGTCTGCAAGCGATTGATCAAACTAGCGCGGATTCTGAACACCACATCTTTGGCGATTTTGGAAAACTGGCGCGTCTGTAACACATTCAGAATCAAGGCCAGCAAGCGCAACAACAAACTGACCAGTAATACGCCGCCGATGTAATAAGCTGGCTGCTGCCATGCAAGCGGTAGCCAAGGATTAACCGTGTTCAGCACCACGCCAGGATGCGCCAGCAATACTTCGTCAACCAGCAAAGGCATTAACAAAGGCACAGGCACACTGGCAATCGTACCCAGCAAGGCTATTAGGTTGCCGCTAATTAGCTGGGTTTTATGCTCGAGAGCTATCGAAAGTATGTAACGCCAGGTATAGACAGACTGGCGCGATGGCGATGATTGTTTCAAGATATTTCAATGATTACATTAGTTTGTCAGCCGCTCAGTTTACCGGGCAGTGTTATTTTTGGCGACAGCGAAGCCAACTTATTTGGATTAAAACGCCAAGCAGAAATCACCAGACTCTAAATCACCGGCCGAATATCAGTTGCTTGTTTCAGGCGCAAGCTAAAAATTGTGCTGATTTTTTAGGTCGTCTAGTAGATAATGCGCCAGTTTTTTGGCTCACAGATTTAGGTAAATTTAATGGAGAAACAGCACAGTTTCACACGCGAAGAATTATTAATGTCCGGTCGCGGTGAACTTTACGGCCCACAGAATGCGCAATTGCCACTTCCCCCCATGCTGATGATGGATCGCATCCTGCATATTTCGGATGAGGGCGGTAAATATGGCAAAGGTGAAATCATTGCTGAGCTCGACGTTAATCCTGATTTATGGTTTTTCGATTGTCATTTTCAGGGCGATCCGGTGATGCCGGGCTGTCTGGGTCTGGATGCCATGTGGCAGCTGGTTGGCTTTTACCTGTGCTGGATGGGCGGTCCTGGCAAAGGCCGCGCACTGGGTTGCGGCGAAGTCAAATTTACCGGCCAAGTGTTGCCAACCGCCAAAAAAGTTACTTACAGGATCGATCTAAAACGCGTCATTTTGCGCAAATTAGTGATGGGCATTGCCGATGCCACTATGGAAGTCGACGGCAAGCTAATTTATGAAGCTACTGATTTACGGGTAGGTCTTTTCACATCAACTCAGGATTTCTAAGGAAACCAACATGAGACGCGCGGTTGTAACAGGTTTGGGGATTGTTTCCAGTATTGGCAATAATCGTGATGAAGTTATTGACTCATTACGGACAGGACGTTCCGGTATTGTCCATGCGCCGGTATATGAAGAGATGGGCTTCAGAAGCCATGTACATGGCCCTATCAATCTGGATCTAGATGAAGTTATTGATCGAAAAATCAAACGTTTCATGGGCGATGGCGCCGCTTACAACTATCTCGCAATGGAACAGGCGATTGCCGATTCAGGACTGGCGGATAACGAAGTTTCCAATTTTCGTACCGGCCTGGTGATGGGTTCAGGCGGACCGTCCACCTCCAATCTGGTCGATGCCGCCGACATCCTGCGCAGCAAAGGCGTCAAAAAAGTAGGTCCTTACATGGTGACCCGCGCCATGTCGAGTACCAACACTGCCTGTCTGGCAACGCCATTCAAAATCAAGGGCGTCAATTACACCATCAGCTCTGCCTGCGCCACCAGTGCGCATTGTATTGGTCATGCCATGGAGCTGATTCAGTTAAACAAGCAGGATGTGGTGTTTGCCGGTGGTGGCGAAGAACTGCACTGGACCATGTCGGTACTGTTTGATGCAATGGGCGCGTTATCTTCCAAATATAATGATGCACCAGCAACTGCCTCCCGCCCTTACGATGCTACCCGTGACGGCTTCGTGATTTCCGGTGGCGGCGGTGTGCTGGTTATTGAAGAACTGGAACATGCCAAAGCCCGCGGCGCCAAAATTTACGCCGAGCTGGTGGGTTACGGTGCTACCTCTGACGGCTATGACATGGTGCAACCATCAGGTGAAGGCGCAGTGCGCTGTATGCAACAGGCAATGGCAACCGTTGCTGACAAAATCGATTACATCAATGCTCATGGCACCAGCACCCCGGTAGGTGATACCCGTGAACTGGAAGCACTGAGACAGGTATTTGGCGCGGATAACGTTCCTCAGGTCAGTTCCACTAAATCGCTGACCGGACATGCCTTGGGTGCAGCCGGTGTCAATGAAGCGATTTACTCGCTGTTGATGATGGAACAGAACTTTTTAAGTGCCTCAGCCAACATTAGCGAATTAGACCCTGAAGTGGGCAATATTCCGGTGATCAGAGCCTATCAGGACAATGTGACACTGAATACCATCATGTCTAACAGCTTTGGATTTGGTGGTACCAACGCTACCCTGATTTTCCAGCGTTATAACGGCTAAATTTCCTTTCCGGCGATCAGACTGGTGTCTGATCGCCCTTCTCTCTTCTGTCTGATGTCCGAACTAGAACAAAAATCTCGCACCCAATTCAACAAACTCCAAAAACGTTTGCGCCGCAATGTCGGCGAGGCCATTGCCGACTTCAATATGATCGAAGCCAATGACAAGGTCATGGTTTGCTTGTCGGGAGGTAAAGACTCTTACACGATGCTGGATATTTTGCTGAATCTGCAAAAGACTGCGCCGATTCCGTTTGAAATCGTGGCCGTGAATCTGGATCAGAAACAACCCGGCTTTCCTGAGCATGTATTGCCGGAATACCTGCAATCGATTGCTGTGCCCTATCACATCATCGAAAACGATACCTACAGTATCGTCAAACGCATCATTCCCGAAGGCAAAACCACCTGCAGCCTTTGCTCGCGGCTACGGCGCGGTAGCTTGTACAGCTATGCCAAAGCCAACAACATTACCAAAATCGCTTTGGGGCATCATAGAGACGATATTATCGAAACCTTTTTTCTGAACATGTTTTATGCCGGCAAATTAAAAGCCATGCCGCCGAAACTGCTCAGTGATGACAAACAAAACATCATCATTCGCCCCCTGGCCTATTGCCGCGAAAAAGACATTAACCGTTTTGCAGCGTTTAAGCAGTTTCCGATCATTCCTTGTAATTTGTGCGGTTCACAGGAAAACTTGCAGCGCGTTGCCATGAAAAAAATGCTGAATGGCTGGGACAAACAATTTCCGGGCCGGATTGAAACCATTTTTGCCAGCCTGCAAAACATTGCGCCTTCGCAAATGGCCGACACCCAATTATTTGATTTTGCTCATCTGCAACGGATTCCTGACTATGTCGCTGAGAACAGCACTGATAGTGATCCAGGCCTGGATATCCTTCAGCGCTGAGACAAGTAGATTGACAGCGGTCGATATTGCTTTATAATGCGCCGTTCTGGATGCCTCGGTGGCGAAATAGGTAGACGCACGGGACTTAAAATCCCGCGGTGGTGACACCGTACCGGTTCGATTCCGGTCTGAGGCACCATTCAGAATCAAGGGTTTAGCAGTTTTGCTAAACCTTTTTTTTTGCCAAAAATAATTGTTTAGTGCAATTTTGATGCACTTACTGCAATTGCACACTCCCGTGTTTCTTGTTTAATATTTTCCGTATGGCTACTTCACTAAACGAAATTCAGGCTGGTGGTATGTGCAAGTGCGTCGAAAAGGCCATCGGCAGAACCTTTGACACTAAAGCTAACGGCGAACGTTGAGCTTTGAGTATTGAATCAGAGATAGGTATCGGTAGGTTGATACGCGTGAAGCGATGGCTACTACGTTGCTTGAATCTCTTGATCGATACACGAGCATCCAACCGGATAATCCCACATATCAGAACATACAAAACCATAACACCGCACCATGTCAAAATCTAAACAGACTCTGCTTAATCGTGACATGTTCGTTGATGCTCTGCGCTATATGGATGAGTCTGATCTTGTCTTCATAAACCGGATGGTAATTGAGCGATTGAACTTGCTGGCACAAGCCAAAGATACGGTTAAACTTTCAGAGTTTGCAGCTGGCGACCGGGTTTGCTTCAAAACCAAAGATGGCAGGACAATTTACGGTCATATAGTCCGATTAAACAAGAAAACAGCATCTATCCTGAGCGATGATCAGCAAAGATGGTCGGTATCGCCAGGTTTTCTATTAAAGGCCTCATAAATCCTCGCCTGCTAAAACTATTGCACCGTTAATCACTAGGTCGGCGGTTCGAGCCCATCCGGGGGAGCCAAATTTACAGGCTTATGGCGCAATAGACTTTTTTCCGCTTCAAATTATCCAGTTACAAATCCATGCATTTTGAAAACCCTATAAATCGACCCGATGACTTACTTTGGGTCTCAAGTTGCAAAGACTTACCCAATCTGCAACACTGGAATCCTATTGATTTACCTCAAGTCTAACCGTTAAAGACCCCTTGAACTCTACTAAACCTAGGATAAAGAATGAAACAATCCGTCTTATTGTTTATAGCAGCGTCTATAACTTGTTCATTCGCAGCAACGATGGCTATAGCAGAAGTCGGAAATCCACTGCCTGGAAAGGCAAGACATCGTTACATTTTGGTTGCTAAAAGTGATGCTGACTATGACCATCTTCGTAACGAAACAGTAACCCGCAGGGCCAAAATCGTAAAAGAGTTACCTCAGGCTAGAACTCTTGTTGTCACCACAGAAAATGACGCCCAAGTAGTTGATCTGAAATCGAGTCTCCATGCCCAAGCGGTGGTACCGGATCGCATAAAGTCATTGATCAAACCAAAACTAGCGCAAGAGATGGGATTTAACGCCTCTCCAGAACACATTCGGTTTGATATGGGCTTAGGTGGTCAAGGAAGGCTGTTTAGGCATATCAATCCTGATCCGGCTTTTAGTCTGCGCGGCCTGATGTGGAATATTGATCGTATCAAAGCGCCCGAGGCTTGGAAGATGCACACCGGTTCGAAAAAGATTCTTGTGGGCGTTGCCGATACGGGTTTGGATTACACCCATTCCGAACTAGCCGACAAAGTAGCTCATGTAGAGGATTTTACCGATTCATTATGCAAAGATTACTTAGACAAGAGCGATGCAGACTGGTCTCAAATATACGGTGGTCCAGCCGATACCGACTGGAATGGCCATGGTTCATGGATAGGCGGAAACATAGCGGGTGCATTAGACGGCACAGGCATCAACGGCATCGCACCCGATATTCAACTTGTCTCCCTCAAAATAGCACAGTGGTGCGGTTATACGTGGGACTCCAGCATTTTAGACGCTTTCTATTACGCGGCTAACAATAACATTGACATTGTCAGTATTTCGTTCGGCGGCTATTTCGATCGCACTGACCCTGATCAGGATGCCATCTATCAAGCTTATGTCGATGCAGTTGTTTATGCCCGGTCAAAAGGCACAGTGATCGTTGCGTCAGCAGGTAATGAGCATCTTCGCATCGGTGCAGGCGGACAGGTAATCAGCCATGGCCCATTGACCATACCTGGCGATCCCTTCGAGGATTACTATGGACTGTGGGAAACACCCGGCGGAATTCCTGGAGTCGTGGATGTGTCGGCAACAGGAAATATTGTTATTGGCACTTCCACTATTTGTGATCCCGTTACCATTGAAAATAATGCAACCTGTAAACCTGCAACTGATGCTCACCATCCTGTAGGGGTCGGAAAGAAGAATCAACTGAGCTACTATAGCAACTACGGCCCGCGCATTGATGTGGCGGCTCCGGGAGGTGCTCGCAAATTTAACCTGCCGAATGCAGACCGTGGCGGCACAGGTGGCTGGCCTTATACAACAGCAGATGATTACACCGCGTTTGAAGACTTTAGCATTACCTCAAACTGGGCACTCGAAATCCCCTGCTTCGTTAATATCGGCAAACAGTTCTATTCAGACGAATGCTATTCGACACTTCAAGGTACTTCAATGGCCACGCCTCATGTTTCGGCGGCTTTAGCTATGATTGCCAGCGCGAATGAAAAGGCGCGTCATAATCCGGCTCTACTGATAAAGCTTCTAAAAGACGGAACACAAAAAATTTATGGCAATACCACTCAACCCTTAAGCGCTACTGACCTATCCGCCGGAGATTTCACTGGCTTAATGTGTAACGATGGTTATTGCCACTTAGGCGGCAAAGCCATTCCAGACAATGAGGCATATGGTGCAGGCTTGGTGAGTGTCTCCTCGTCGATCAAAAGGTAAGTCATCTAGTAACACTCCAGGTTTCTGCGGCAAAAAACCGAACATTGAACTACCTGGAGTGGAAACTTTTCAACGCTCTTTTCCCCAGGACCCTGGAAAGTTTTGTACGCCGTTTAGTACCCCGTTGAATTTGAAACCCAGTTTTATCAATCCCTTGGCTTCTTGATCGGTCCGTTTTTGATGGTGGGGATCGCTCAAGTAGCCGGTAATAAAAAGAAAGCCACGGCACTGCTAGGATTGCCGAACTACCAAACGCTCAGCAATTGGATGGATAAGCTGGGTATAGAAGAATAATTGGCACGCTCTTCGCTCTAGAAGAGCCATGGACAGAATCGACATCATGCAATCACAAAACTTCGAATTCCTGAGAGGCACCTGGCCGGAATTGGCCAGCTTGGCGGGTTTTGCCGAGCATTATGCCTATCTGGACCCGCAAAGCGCCCTGACCAAGTTGCGTAATTTTGCCGAACGCTCCGTGACCATCGTTTATTCCCAGCTTGGACTGCCGCGCCCACCGCAAGCTGCGTTCATGGAACAATTGACCAATGCCAGTTTCGAGGCAGTCACCCCCAAAGTCATCATCGACAAACTCCACGCTCTGCGCATCCACGGCAATAAAGCCGCGCATGGCGACAAAATCACCGAGCAATCGGCGTTATGGCTTTTGAAAGAGTCCTTTGATATTGGCCGCTGGTTATGGGCGACTTACGCCAATGGCACTATTCAAGGCCTTGTCGATTACCAACCACCCAAACCGGCGCAGTCGGATAAAACCGAATACAAAAAAGAGCGCAAAACCTTACTGGCGCAATACGCCAAACAGGAAGCCCGCATGCAAGCCATGCTGACGGAACTGGAAACCGAGCGGGAAAAGAACGCGCAACTGCAAAAAACCGCCGCAGAGCTGGAACAACTCAAACAGCAAGCAACCGTCAAAGGCCAACAAGCCGCGCACGACCTGCATTTTGACGAAGCCACCACCCGCAAATACTTGATCGACCTGCAACTGGCGCAAGTCGGCTGGGTACTCGATCAAACCGACCAAGTGACGCTGGAAGAAAAAGTCCTATACCAGCCGACCACGACCGGCGAAGGCTATGCCGATTATGTGCTGTGGGATAGCAACGGCAAACCGCTGGCCGTCGTCGAAGCCAAGAGAACAGCCGTTGACGCTGAAACAGGCCGCCATCAAGCCAAACACTATGCCGATGGCCTGGAAAAGATGCACGGCCAGCGTCCCATCATTTTTTACACCAATGGTCATGACATTTGGATTTGGGACGATCATCCAGCACAAAACTACCCACCGCGCCGCTTATACGGCTTTTATTCCAAGTCCAGCTTGCAGTATCAGATTCGCCAGCGCAGCGAACGCAAACCCTTTAATACCGTCTCGCCCAAGCCGGACATTCTGACCGATCGGCTCTACCAACACGAAGCCCTAAAACGCATCACCGAACGCTTCGAGACTAAACAGCGCAAAGCATTAGCTGTTCAAGCCACCGGCACCGGCAAAACCCGGTTGTCCATCGCCTTGACCGATGTTTGCATGAAAGCCGGTTGGGTTAAACGGGTGCTGTTTGTCTGCGACCGCCGCGAACTGCGTAAGCAAGCCAAAAATGCCTATAGCGAGTTTCTTACTGCACCAATTACCATCCTGACCAGCAAAAGCGTACAGGACACCCACAATCGCATCTTCGTCGCCACCTACCCGGCGATGATGAACGTGTTCGACCGCTTCGATCCCGGTTTTTTTGACCTGATCATCGCCGACGAATCCCACCGCAGCATTTACAACATCTATGGCGACATGTTCCGCTATTTCGATGCGCTGCAAGTGGGCTTGACCGCCACGCCGGTGGAAATGGTCAGCCGTTCGACCTGTCAGCTTTTCGGTTGCGATTTCAAACAACCGACCAGCAACTATGCCCTCGAAACGGCCGTCGAAGAAGGCTATTTGGTGCCGTATCAAGTGGTCAAACACACCACCAAATTTTTACGCGACGGCATCAAAGGTAAAGCCTTGAGCGCGGATGAGATAGCCCAACTCGAAGAGCAAGGCATTGACCCCAACAGCCTGGACTTCGACGCGGCGGAAATCGACAAAGCCATCTACAACAAGGATACCAACCGTAAAATCCTGCAAAACCTGATGGAAAATGGTTTACGTCAAGCGGATGGTCAGACCTTGGGTAAAACCATCGTCTTCGCCCGTAACCATCAACACGCCAAATTGCTGGAAAAGTTGTTTGACGAACTCTATCCGCAATACGGCGGCAAGTTTTGCCAAGTGATCGACAACTACGATCCGCGCGCTGAAGAGCTAATCGACGATTTTAAAGGCGATGGCAGCAATGACCAGCTCACCATCGCCATTTCGGTGGATATGCTCGATACCGGTATCGATGTGCCGGAAATCGTCAACTTGGTATTCGCTCGCCCGGTGAAGTCGCCGGTCAAATTCTGGCAAATGGTTGGGCGTGGCACCCGTTTGTGCAAAAACTTGTTTGGTTCCGGCAAACACAAAACCCATTTCCTGATCTTCGATCACTGGGGCGTGGTTGAATACCACGGCATGAAGCCACGCGATGTGGTCATCACCCAGACCAAATCGCTGATGCAGCGCTTGTTCGAAACCCGTTTGAGCTTGGCGCAAACCGCCTTGCAACATGCCGAAACCGGTTTTTTCGACGAGGTAACCGATTGGCTGCACAAAGCCATCAACAGCCTGGACGATAAGACCATCGCCGTGCGCGACAAATGGAAAATCAAACAGCAACTCAGTCAAATCGAGGTGTTGCAACAGTTCAACGCCAACACCGTAATTCTGCTGGAAACCGAAATGGCCCCGCTGATGCAATGGCTGGATGTGCGCGGTCACAGCGATGCCTATCAATGGGATTTATTGCTGAGCCAGATTCAGCAGCAAAAAATCGTGCAGTCCACCGCGTTTGCCGACTTGGTTAACGATGCGATTGGCCAACTCTGGCAATTGCAGATGAATCTAAACCAGGTCAAAGCCAAAGCCGAATGGATCAAGCAATGTCGCGAGCAACACTGGTGGCAGTCGGCCTCACTGGCGGATTTGGAACATGCCCGTGTGCAATTGCGTGGCATCATGCAACATCGCAACAAACCCACCGGGCCAACCGTTGAGCCGCCCATTATCGACCTCGCCGATGGCGATGAAATCCGGGAAAAACAAAGCACCTATTTAAACGCGGTCGACATGGCGGCCTATCGCGTCAAAATCGAACAAGCCCTAAAAGAGCTGTTCGAGC
>CAIUWU010000195.1 GCA_903902945.1 uncultured Pseudomonadota bacterium | reverse complement strand
GCTCTACATCCGGCGCGTGCTGCCACCCCTCATCCGGCGCCACGCCGCAACCGGCATCACATTCGATGTCCATGCACACCCATTTATTGGGGTTGGCAAATTTGTGATTGGCATGCTGACGCATGTTGTCACCGGAAGCCGTCACGGTCTGACCAAACAGAATCTGACCGACATCGGCGGTGATATTGCTGTTTTTGTTAATCGCTTCGGCGATTTGCGCCGCACCCGAGGAAAATTTGAAATCACCTTCGGTGCCGTAGCTGTGGAACTGAATGTGAGTTAGGTGCATCGGCAGTCCTTCAATACCCTGAATGGTATTCAAAGTAGTATCGACATTGCCGGGTACACCCAGATTACAGCCGTGGACATGCAGCGGATGGGTAATGCCCAATTCTTTAACGGCACGGGCCAGCGTCTGCAAAATCTGACGCGGTGTCACATCGTAATGGCTGTTCTTTTCGTCCAGATCCAGTTTGCGCTGGTTAAATTTAAACGCATTAATCCCGCCGGCATTGACGACTTTAATGCCTATGCCTTTGGCGGCGTTTAGAGTCCAGGCCACGTAATCATTGATGGCTTTTTGGTCTTTCTTGGCTGTTAGCATCCGCAGCAGAAAATCATCGCTGCCCAGCATCACATAACCGCCTTTATCGACGATAGGGGTATCGCCCATTTCCATGTGCGCCTGACGGGCGTTGATCGGTAATACCGCAGGTTCGAAACAGGCGGTGTAGCCCATTTCGGCATAGCGATAACCGGCAATAAAGCTGGAAGGCATGGCGTGACCATTGCCGGAACGGGTGATGCTGGTGCGAGACACCGGGTCAAGGCGATGATCTTCCGGCAACAGGGTGCGGGCAATATTGCCTTTACCACCGCCGATGTGGGTGTGCATGTCGATAGCGCCGGACATAACTACCTTGCCACGCAAATCGTATTCTTGATCGACCGGGCGCCCATCGGTTGGCGGGGTGACGATGCGGCCATTTTCTACATAAATATCCAGTTGTTGACCGTCGATGCCGCTAGCCGGATCGTAAACGCGTCCACCTGTAAGTTTTATCAGCATGTCGGGATCCTATAGTGCGTGTTCAATAGCGGAGAGTACGTCGGCGCTGCTGGGCAGACCGGCGTCACGTAATTTTTTCAGACGAATGGCCACCACGTTATCCAGACGATAGGCGTGGCCGGCGTGATCGATACCGGGCGTACCGACCGGAATGAAGACGGCCGGTGGCTGGCTGAAACTCATGCCGGCGCGGCCCAAGACGATAGTTGGTACCTCGCTGGCCGGTGGCAGACTGTTCTGGTTAAAACTGTGCAGCCATAACAAGGCATCGGCTTCTCCGTTATGCAGCATGGTCTGGGTGTCGTACAGGAACGGATCGTATTCGGGATAGCCACGGGCGAAATTGACTCGGGCCGGATAGCCGGTGGTCCAGCCGCAAACCTGATTGGCGGTTTGATCGCCTTCTTTGCCGCCCAGCGGAAAACCTGAGCAGCGGGTGCCTTGCAGATTGATGTCTTTGACTAGGTTGCAAATCGATTGCACTGTCAGCTCGGCATGATCAAACGCCAAGGCGCCTGCGCCCCATAAGACGACACCATAGTGTGCCGCTTTGAGTTTATCGATTAGTGTCTGTAATACGGACAGCTCGATACCGGCTACGCTGCTTGCCTGTAGTGCGTGGCCACGGAGCAGCGCGGATAATGCTGCGGTGACTTCCGGTAAATCGGCATCGGCACAGGCAATGACCTGTGCCGGAGTGCCGTCAGGACGGATTGAAGCCTGACCCGACGGTGCTTTGCCCAGATAAATCACTTCGCGATGTCCCGGATTATCCAGATGCATCGCATGTTCGGTCCACAGATAGCGTTCAAAAAAACGAGGTGCGAAGCCTTCGACATCGGTACCAACAACGACCAGCAGATCGCAGCGGTTTTTGATTTCCGCCAGGGTGCAGTTCATCCAGCCGGAATCCTGCATGGCGAGCAGATTGCGACGGGCAACATTGAAATTAAGGTTATCGACGACGGCGCCGGTTTTGTCGGCCAGAGCCAGTAAGGCGCGCATGCCGTTAACATCGGTCGCACAGCCGCCAAATACCGGTTGCTGGGTGTTGCGCAGAATCTCGGCGGCTTTGCTGATCGCCTGTTCCAATGTGGCGGGTTGTCCGGCAATTGTGGCTTGGGTATTGCTGACGATTTGCTCAAAAGCGGGCGTGTTGACCGCGCAACCATTGGCGGTTACGGTCACTTGCGCGCCATCGACGCTGATGCTCAGATCGTCGGTACCGATACCGCAAAACGGGCTGGGTATCTCAGTGATTTCAGTCATGGTACTGTCCTCAATCGGGTTTGATGTATTTAAAACGGGGGTCGTCAGGTGTGCCTTCCAGAATGCCTGGCGCAGTGTGCGCAGCATCCCACATCACGACTTCTTCAATTTTTTTGGCCAGGGCGAAATCTTTTTCGGTAATGCCTTTTTCGGCATGACTGACCAGTTTGACGATCACGAAGGCGTAAGAAACGCTTAAATCGGGATGGTGCCAGGCTTTCTCGGCTAAATGGCCGATGGTATTGACCACCATCAGCGTTGATTTCCAGCCGCCGGTTTTGATTTTGCGGCGAATCCAGCCGTTTTCGTAATACCAGTGCGGTAGTTCATCGTGCAGGCGCCGGTTGATTTCGGCTTCACTGAAGACGCTGAGTTTAATTGGTTGGGTTGGCATCAATGTCGGGGATCAGTAACAACAGACCGGTTTATTTGACCACGCGAAGCTGCGGTTTATTCGGCGCAGGCGGTGGTGTGTCATCGGTTTCTTCAGGGTCTTCTTCAGGGTCGAAAAACATGCCGCGGCCGTTTTCTTTGGCATAAATGGCCAGCACGGCTTTGCAGGGAAACTGTATGCGCATCGATTTACCGGAAAAACGGGCGTTGAACAGAATTTCATCATTGCCCAGCATCAGTCCCTGAATTGCTTCCGGGCGGATATTCAGCACAATACGACCGTCTTCAACGAAATCGGTTGGTAGTTGCACGTTGGGATATTCGGCATTAACCAGTAAATAAGGGGTCTGGTCGTTATCGACCAGCCATTCGTAAATGGAGCGAATCAGATAAGGTTTTAAAGGGGTCATTTGCTAGCGGGCATCAGATTTTTTTCTTCCGGCGTCAGACTTTCCTGAAACGCTTTACGGGTAAACAAACGATTGGCATAGGCAGTGATACCTTTGCCAAGTCCGGTAATCTCGATGCCTACGCTGGGCAATCGCCATAAGAAAGGAGCCATCACACAGTCGATCATCGAATATTCTTCGCTCATGAAATAAGGGCTGGCTTCAAAGACCGGGCCGGCAGCCAGCAGGCTTTCTTTAAGCATTTTTTTGGCCTTGGTATTTTTCTTGTCGCCCAAGCTTTGCACTTCTTCCAGCAGAGGATACCAGTCCTGATCGATACGTTTGATCAGCATGCGGGCATTGGCTCGGGAAGCCGGGTCCATCTGGTGCAATGCAGGATGCGGAAAGCGTTCATCGAGATATTCCATGATGATGCGGGCATCGTATAAAACCAGATCGCGCTCAACGAAAGTGGGCGAGTTACCGTTAGGATTTAATTCGAGTAAGTCTTCTGGCGGATCGTTGGGGTCAAAAAACTCAATTTCAGCAGGAACGCCTTTTTCTTGAACCACGAGTCGTGCGCAGTGGCTCAGGATACATGTCGATGATGTAAAAAGAGTCATTGCAGATTTTCGGCTGGAGATATTGGCCACGAAGAATAACCTCTTTAATAAACGCGGTTTCAAACGGGCGAAATTGTATCACGGTTAACAGTGATTTTGGGGGAGGCGCCGAGGGGTAAAGCGGGGAGGGTAGAACAGCGGAACGCCGGGCTGGCGCTCCGCTGAACAAGGTTTTAATGAATGTCTTTCCAGTACTCTTTTTTCAGCAAATATGCCAGAGCAATGATCATCAACAGGAAAAACAGGACATATTTACCCATTTGCTGTCTTTCAAGCTGAACCGGTTCGCCAACATAGACCAGGAAGTTGACCAAATCGTTAACCATATGGTCAAACTCCTTGGGTGACATCAGGCCTGGTTGTTCCAGTTTCAGTTCGGTTACCACGTCCTGACCGTCGATGTTCTTGACGACCGCGGTTTGAATACCTTGTTGTTGCCAGAACACGTTAGGCATCGCTACGTCTTTGAATACGCGGTTATTGACGCCGGTTGGTTTGCTTTTGTCGGCATAGAAACCTTTCAGATATCTATATAGCCAGTCAGCGCCGCGAGAGCGGGCAATCAGCGACAAGTCGGGCGGTGTGGTGCCGAACCATTTTTCAGCGTCATGACCATTCATCGCCGAGTGCATCTGGTCATAGATGCCGGCGCCTTGCGGAGCAACGTTTTTCAGGATTTCCGCTTCGTCCAGCTTTAAGTCCAGAGCGATCCGTTTGTAACGGATATGTTTCGCGGCATGACAGCCCAAGCAGTAAGTTACGTAATGCTTGGCGCCACGTTCCAGCGAAGCAGTATCGGTCAAATCGATATCGGCTGATTCCAGTTTAATATCGCTGCCGCTGGCATAAGCGCTGACGGACAGGACTAGTAAAAGAGTTGTTAATAGGCTTTTCATGGCTTAATCAAGGCTTTCTTTTAAATTTTTAGCAAATCGAAACAGCACGGCTTTGATACCGGCAGGATTCGGCCTTTTATGCGTAACGCTGGCACCGGCTGCGTTGGTGGTCTGTTCGGTGATAGTCACTTCGTCGACCAAGGCAATCAGCGCAGGAATGCGATCTTCCAGAGTAGGATTCTCGGTCAGACGTTCAGGAACCGGTTTGGTTTTTTCCCAACGTGTATAGAGCGGCATCAACAGGAAGAAGCCAAAATAAACAGCGGTCAATACGCGGGCAACCGTGGTTGCGCCCGGTGTTGCCGGTTGAGTGCCCAGATAGCCCAGGCCAATAAAGCTGATAACAAACAACAATACTGCTTTTTTAAACAGGCCGCCGCGGTAACGGATTGATTTAACCGGGCTGCGGTCAAGCCAAGGCAGCATGAACAACACCACGATAGCACCGCCCATCGCGATGACACCGGCAAATTTGTCAGGCACTGCCCGCAGAATGGCGTAGAACGGGGTGAAGTACCAGACGGGAGCAATATGCTCAGGCGTTTTCAAGGGATCGGCCGGGATAAAGTTGGCGTGTTCCAGGAAGAAACCACCCATTTCCGGGGTATAGAAAATGACCACCGCAAAAAAGAACATGAACACGGCAACGCCGACGATGTCTTTCACTGTGTAGTAAGGGTGGAAAGCAATGCCGTCAATCGGACGACCTTGCCAGTTGGTGTTTTCTTTGATTTCAATGCCGTCAGGGTTGTTTGAGCCCACTTCGTGCAAAGCGACGATGTGCAGGAAAACCAAAATCAGCAACACCAGTGGCACAGCAATGACATGGAAGGCAAAGAAACGGTTCAGGGTTGCGTCGGATACGACGTAATCACCACGAATCCACAGTGACAGTTCGTCACCGACCACAGGAATGGCGCTGAACAGGGAAATAATCACCTGCGCCCCCCAGTACGACATTTGTCCCCAGGGTAACAGATAGCCCATAAAGGCTTCTGCCATCAGGCAGACGAAAATCAGCATGCCGAAAATCCAGATCAGTTCACGAGGCTGTTTGAATGAGCCGTAAACCAGACCACGGAACATATGCAAATAGACCACGATAAAAAATGCCGAAGCACCGGTCGAGTGCATATAGCGCACCAGCCAGCCCCACTGCACATCACGCATGATGTATTCGACCGAGTCGAAAGCCAGTTTTGCGTCGGGTTTGTAATTCATGGTCAGCAGAATGCCGGTGACGAACTGGTTGACCAGTACGAACAGTGCCAGTGAACCAAAGAAATACCAGACGTTGAAGTTTTTAGGCGCGTAATAGTGCGCCATGTGTTCGTTCCACAGATCAGAGAGTGGGAAACGTTCCAGGAACCACTCTGAGCAATTATTCAGTCGTTGTTTCATGCCTTAGATGCCTCGTTGTCTTCGCCGATAATGATGAGGTTGTCGGTTACATACCGGTAAGGAGGAACCTCAAGATTGCTGGGTGCCGGAACCCCGCGATAGACGCGGCCGGCAAGATCGAACCATGAACCGTGGCAAGGACAGAAGAAACCGCCTTTCCAGTCTGGACCTAGGTCATTCGGCGCGACTTCGGGGCGGAAGGTTGGCGAGCAGCCTAGGTGAGTACACAGGCCGACGGCGACAAAAATTTCCGGTTTGATCGAACGCAAAGAGTTTTTGCTGGAGTCAGGCTGACTGGATTCTGCAGATTGCGGATCTGCCAGTTTGCTGTCCAGAGTTACCAGGGTTGCCAGTACTTCGGGGGTGCGGTTTAACACCCAGACCGGCTTGCCACGCCAGGCAATACGGATTAGCTGACCGGCTTCCATCTTGCTGAGATCGACTTCAACAGGAGCTCCGGCAGCCATCGCTTTTGCACTGGGTTGCATCTGAGAGAGAAATGGAACCGCCAGATAGCCGGTTCCCACTGCGCCAACCACCGACAAAGCGGTGGTTAGAAACTGGCGTTTTGATTTATCGACGCCTTCTTGGATCATGTGTGAAGCTCCTGTGTTAGTTCTGATGCCTTGTAAAGCACACCAGTTATTATAATTTCGGGCAAATATACCCTACTGATAGCATTTATAGAAGCTGTTATCGCTTACTAGGGTTAGAAAATGGCAGTATCAGATTGTCTTCTGAGCGCCGCTGTCTTCGGCTTTAAGTGCCGATTCCAGTGCTGTCAGGAAGGCGGTATTCTCTTCCGGGGTGCCTATGGTGACCCGCAGGCAATTATCTAAAAGCCCTTTTTGTGGTGAGAGATTTTTAATTAATACGCCCTGTTGTTTCAGGCTGGCAAAAACCTGGTCGGCGCTGATGTTGTGGGTTCTGAACAAAATGAAATTCGCTGAGCTGGGATAAACAGTCAGTTCGTCGCTGGCGGTCAGAGCATCCAGCACCCGTTGGCGTTGTTGGCAAATCGATGCCGTCTGTTGTAACAAAAAGTCACTGTGATTCAAGGCAAAGCTGGCAGTCGCCTGAGTCAGCGTATTGATGTTGTAAGGCAGACGAATTTTGTTCAGCTGCTCCAGAATCTGCGGATGTCCGGTCAGAAAGCCCAGTCGCAGTCCTGCCAGACCCAGTTTGGAAACGGTGCGCATCACCAGCAGATTAGGGTATTGATGCAGACAGCTGATAAAGCTGGCGTCGGCAAACGGTGCATAAGCTTCATCGACCACCACCAGACCGTTACAGGCTTGAATAATGGCTTTGATGTCTTCGGCGTTGAATAGATTGCCAGTCGGATTGTTGGGATAAGCCAGAAAGATCAGTGCCGGATTATGCTGTTCAATAGCTGCCAGCATCGCAGCGGTGTCGAGCCCGAAGTCATCGGCATTAAGCGGAACGCCGTGATAAGCCAGCCCCAGGCTCCGGGCAACCTGGCGATACATCACAAAGCTCGGTTCGGGGGCAATCACGCAAGCAGCCGGATTGAGTGCCATCAATAAAATCTGAATGATTTCATCGGAGCCATTGCCCAGCAGGAT
>CAIUWU010000194.1 GCA_903902945.1 uncultured Pseudomonadota bacterium | reverse complement strand
ATCACGCAATAACACAGCCGGCAAGGCTCTTCGCTTTTTGAAACAGATAATGAACGACTTTATCCCTGGACAACGCTGGATTAGTAACACCGAATCGGAACTCGGTTTGGGCATGATTTTGGAAGTGGAATTTAACCGGGTGACCGTGCTGTTTTTGGCAACCGGTGACCGGCGGGTATATGCCAAGGATAATGCGCCGTTGACCCGGGTGCGGTTTAACGAAGGCGATCAGGTTGAATCGGTCGAATATCTGAAAATAACCGTGCATCAGGTGCAGGAAAATCAGGGTTTACTGACTTATATCGGAGTTGATGAAGACGACCAGCTGCAGCAGATCGATGAAATGGAGCTGAATCATCACATTCAGTTCAACAAACCGCAGGATCGCTTGTTTACCGGTCAGTTCGATCCGGCGGCGTGGTTCCAGTTACGTTATCAGACCTGGCAGCGTCAGCAGCAGCATCAGCAAGCGCAGGTTAAAGGTTTACAGGGTGCGCGGGCTGCGTTGATTCCGCATCAGCTTTATATTGCTCATCAGGCGGCCAATCGTGCAGCGCCGAGAGTGATGCTGGCCGATGAAGTGGGGTTGGGTAAAACCATCGAAGCCGGGCTGATCATCCAGCATCGGCTGATTAATGATTTAAGCAAGCGGGTATTGATTCTGGTGCCGGACAGTTTGCTGCATCAGTGGCTGGTTGAAATGCGGCGCCGGTTTAATCTACGGTTCAGTATTTTTGATGAAAGCCGCTGTCAGGTCAGCGAAGATGAAAATCCGTTTCTGACCGAGCAGCTGGTGTTATGCAGTCAGCGTTTTTTTGCCGACTATCCGCGGCGCCAGCAACAGGCGTTGGCGGTCGGCTGGGATTTGATCGTAGTCGATGAAGCGCATCATCTGGAATGGAGTGAAGAGGCGCCCAGCGCTGATTATCTGTTTGTAGAACAACTGGCGCTGGCCACGCCGGGTCTGGTGTTGCTGACGGCAACTCCGGAACAGCTGGGTAAAGAAAGCCATTTTGCCCGTCTGCGCCTGCTCGATCCTGACCGTTTTTATCAGTTTCAGCGCTTTCTGGATGAAGAAAAACTGTTTGAGCCGGTGGCGCAGCTGGCTCGGGTATTGTTAAGCGATCAGTTACTGGATGCCCCGCAGCAAGCTCAGCTCAAGCAGCTATTGCAGCACGATAATGTCGAAAAATTGCTGGATCAAGTTAATGATCTGAGCAGCCAAAGTCGTGATGAGCTGATCAGGTTATTACTCGATCATCACGGTACCGGGCGGATTTTGTTCCGTAATTCGCGGCAAACCGTGCAGGGATTTCCCGACCGCGAGCATTACGGTTACCCGTTAGAAGGTGCCGACAGCGCTGATCTGGCGGACAGTCCTTATCTGCACTGGCTGGTGGCAAAATTAAAAGCTTTGGGTAATGAAAAAGCCTTGCTGATCTGTAAGCGGGCCGAAACCGTTATTCAGCTGGAACAGCTGCTGAGACAGCAGGTTGGTCACACTGCAGCGATGTTTCATGAAGGCATGAGCATCATCGAACGTGACCGGGCGGCGGCGTTTTTTGCCGATGATGAAAGCCGGTCCCAGTTGCTGATTTGTTCAGAAATCGGTAGTGAAGGCCGTAACTTTCAGTTTGTGCGGCATCTGATTTTGTTTGATCTGCCGGACAACCCTGATTTGTTGCAACAGCGTATTGGCCGTCTGGACCGGATTGGTCAGAAGCATGTGATCCAGTTGCATATCCCCTATCTGCTCAATAGTCGTCAGCAACGCTTATACCGCTGGTATGACGAAGGGCTGGATGCGTTCCGGCATAACTGTTCCGGTGCCGGGCAAGTGGTCAAGCTGCTCGGTGAGCAATGGCCGGCAGTGCTTGATGAGGACAATCAAGCGGCTTTCGATGCCTGTCTGAGCAGAACCCGTGAACTGAGTCTGCAAGTTGCAGCCGAGCTGCATAAAGGCCGTGATTTGTTGTTGGAACTGAATTCTTGTCGTCCGGAACAAGCCGAGCAACTGGTCAGCGCGATTCAGCATAACGAGCAAGACGGTTCGCTGTGGCCGTATATGGAAGCCATGTTTGATTGTTACGGGGTCGATGTCGAATATCACTCGCGTGACTGTCATATTCTCTGGCCCAGCGAAAATCTGCGGATTGCCCATTTTCCGATGCTGGAAGATGACGGTTTAACCGTAACCGTCAATCGGGAAATTGCCCTGGCGCGGGAAGACATGCAGTTTCTGACTGCCGAGCATCCCATGGTGTTATCGGCGATGGATCTGGTGCTGTCCAGTGAAACCGGCAATGCCGCTGTCAGCGTGGTCAGGCATCCGCAACTGAAGCCGGGTCAATTTTTACTGGAATTATTATTTGTGGTCGAGTGCAGTGCAGCGGCGGAATTACAGATTGGTCGCTTTCTGCCTCATACACCGCTGCGGATTCTGATTGATCAGAAGCAGAAAGATGTCTCGGCACTGATTAGTCATGACAGTCTTGAGGAAATGGAAAACAGCTTTGAAAAAGCCCAGATTGCCCAGTTCCTCAATAGTCAGCGTCAGCACATTCAGGACATGATTAAAGTGGCTGAGCAGGCGGCGGGGGCACAAATGCAGCAACTGCTTGCGGCCAGCACCAAGCTGATGATTACTGCGCTGACCGGTGAAATCAAACGATTGGTGCGTCTGAAGAAAGTCAATCCGGGTATCAAGGATCAGGAAATCGAGCAACTCAAAGATATGACTTTGCTGGCGCATGAAAGCATTCAGGATGCGCAGTTACGTCTGGATGCCGTACGGTTTTTAATTACCGGTTAATCCGTTGGCGGTAATAGCCGCGACGACCGGTTTGGTTTTGACGCCCTTGGGGCATTATTAAAGGTTTTTATGCAATTTTCAGATTTAGGTTTGTCCGAGCAACTTCTTAATGCGGTTGCCGAACAAGGCTATCAAACGCCGACGCCGATTCAGGCGCAGGCGATCCCGGTCATTCTGGCAGGGCGTGATGTGCTGGCCGGTGCGCAAACCGGTACCGGCAAAACGGCCGGCTTTACCTTGCCATTGTTGCAACTGCTACAACAGCAGCCGATTCCCCGCCGGCCAAGGCCGGTCAGAGTGCTGATTCTGACGCCGACCCGTGAGCTGGCACTGCAGGTGTTTGAGAGTGTGCAGACTTATGGCAAGCATTTGCCGTTTTTTGCGGAAGCGATTTTTGGCGGTGTCAGCATCAAGCCGCAAATTCAAAAATTAGAGCGTGGTACCGATATTGTGGTGGCAACGCCGGGGCGTTTGCTGGATCTGATTCAGCAAAAATGTCTGGATCTACGCCATGTCGAACATTTTGTACTGGATGAGGCCGACCGGATGCTCGATATGGGCTTTATTCGCGATATCCGCAAGATCATTGCTTTGCTGCCGGCCAGTCGGCAGAACCTGTTGTTTTCTGCGACCTATGCGCCGGAAATCAGCGAACTGGCGGGCCAGCTATTACACGACCCGGTCGAGATTTCGGTTGCCAGACGCAATGCGGCAGCCGATACCGTCGATCAGCTGATTTACCCGGTTAAACGCGAGCAAAAGCGTGAATTGCTGGCTTATCTGATTGGTGATGGGAACTGGCAGCAGGTGCTGGTATTCGTTAGAACCAAGCACGGTGCGGATCGTCTGGCAAAACAGTTGATAAAGGATGGGATTCGTTGTGCGGCCTTGCATGGAGATAAAAGTCAGGGGGCGCGCATCCGCGCACTGGAGCAATTCAAAAGTGGTGAAATTACCGCTTTGATTGCTACCGATATTGCGGCCCGGGGTATTGATATCGATCAGTTGCCGCATGTGGTCAATTTTGATTTGCCTCAGGTTGCTGAAGATTATGTACACAGAATTGGCCGTACCGGTCGGGCCGGTGCCGAGGGGCGGGCTATTTCGCTGGTAGACCCCGAAGAAGCTTATTTGCTGGCGGCTATCGAAAAGCTGTTGAAGCGGCAAATTCCGAGAGTGGCTGATACCGGCTATGACCGGGTGACGCTGGATGTTACTGCGGGTAAACCCAAAACTAAGGCCCAGCCGCAGGCCGCAACAAAACCCAAATCTAAAACGGCGGCCAGAGCCGGTCAGCACAGAGCCGGGAGAAGCGGCAATTCGGATAAACCCGGTTCAGGACGCAGTCACAGCCGGCCTGCCAGACCGGCCAAGCGTAGTCCGAACCCAAGCCGTTGATCAGGCGTCAAAATGGATTGCTAGCCAGATTGTGTCGCTGTCCGAGGGAGTCCATTCGACCCGGTGCCGACAATGCGCCGGGATCAGACAATAATCGCCGACTTGCAGATTGATGGTTTCGCGGTCGGCAAAGCCGATTCTGGCCTGACCTTGTAGCACTAATACCCATTCGTCCTGATGCTGGTCGTACCAGAAGCCGT
>CAIUWU010000193.1 GCA_903902945.1 uncultured Pseudomonadota bacterium | reverse complement strand
GTATTGTTGATATAGGCTTTGGAACGGCCATCATCGCTGATGGTGCGCCGGATCAGACACTGATTATCGTCGTCCAGTTCGTTATCGATCAGCCATTGCTTGGCCAAGGGCGCATCGGCCAGATCAAACTCGATATTGACTTCGGCACGTTTGCTGTTGGGACGCACATAACCGGAATCGGCACGCTCACCCAGCGCCAGTCCCAGTGCAGTGAGCAGAATCGACTTCCCTGCCCCGGTTTCGCCGGTTAATACCGACATGCCCGGCTCCAGCGGCAGATCCAAGGACTGTACAACCGCCAAATCTGTAATGGTTAAATTTACCAGCATCTATTCACCCCGGATAACCGCCGCTCCAGTTAAGTTTGCTTCTGAGAATGTGGAAAAAATCATGATCTTGGGGATGCAGAATGGTAATCGGCTTCCCGGCTTTTTTAATCTTGACCGTGTCGCTGCAACGCACATCGGGAATTTCCAGATGATCGCAGGTTACCTGAGCATTGAACTGTTTGGCGCTATTGAAGCGGATTTCAATTTCAACATTGTCGTCAATCACAATAGGCCGGTTGGACAAAGTATGCGGATTCAGCGGCACCAGCACCAGCGCATGCAGCGCCGGATGCAAAATCGGCCCACCAGCCGACAAGGAATAAGCGGTAGAACCGGTTGGTGTTGCCACGATCAGGCCATCGGAACGCTGGGTATTGAGATAGACACCATCGATACTGGTGACGATCTCGATCATGCTCGGCGTTACCCAACGATGCACCACTACTTCATTGACCGCAGTCTGCTGATGAATCACCTTTTGTTCGCGAATGATGCTGGTGCTAAGCAAGTGGCGCTGCTCGGCCTGATAGTGTCCGGCGAGAATTTGTTCCAATCGCCCTAACAGCTGTTCTGGCGAGATGTCGACCAAAAAACCCAGGCGCCCGAGATTGACGCCCAGCAGCGGCACCTCATAGTCGGCGACGGCGCGGGCTGCGGTCAGAAAAGTACCATCACCGCCCACGGCAATTATCAAATCGCAGTGCTGGGCCAGCAGATAAGTTGGCATCCGCATCACCGCTGGATCTTTAATAAATGTTGCACTGACTTCATCGACCAGTACCCGCAGCCCAAGGTCGCTCAGATATTGGTACAGCTGATTCAAGGTCGGGGCAATACCGGGATCACCAGACTTGGCGATGATTCCGATACATTTAAAAGGTGTGGACATGATGACCTGAGAAATTAAAACGGCTTTCGATTATACAAATAAATACCGTCTCGGGTAGCCTGACATTATGACGGTGCCAGCTATTCATACCGGAACAATTACCCCAAAAGCAGCCAGTGTGCCGCAGCCCGGACCGGGATTCGATCAAACCGCCCAATAGACAAGACAACGCTCTCGGTTGACAAGCATCAACTCACCTGATAATTTTCTGGCACTCGCACACAGAGAGTGCTAATCGCCTATTCCGGTATTAATGTGATTAAAAATTCTGCTTTAAACGACCGCTCACTGTATTTACTAAAGTCTTTAGTCGAGCGTTATATCCACGATGGTCAGCCAGTCGGTTCGCGGGCGCTGTCCAAAGATCCGCAGCTTAATCTCAGTCCTGCCAGTATTCGTAATGTCATGGCCGATCTTGAAGATATGGGGCTGATTCATTCGCCGCATACATCCGCAGGTCGTGTGCCTACCGTGAGCGGTTACCGTTTGTTCGTTGACAGCCTGCTGACAGTCAAGCCGCTGGTATCGACCGAACTGAGCCAGTTACAGAATCAGTTGCTGGCATCCGCTGATCATCCCGGCGAGGTGCTGACTAAAGCCTCCAGACTATTATCCGACACCACCCATATGGCCGGTGTGGTGACCCTGCCCCGCCGGGAAAGCGTCAGTTTGCAGCACATCGAATTTTTGCCGATGTCCAGTAACCGGGTATTGGTGATTTTTGTTACCGATGGCGATGAAATTCATAACAAGATCATTCATACCGACAAAGTTTTTTCGGCAGCAGAATTACAACAAGCCGCCAATTATTTGAACTCGGTTTATAGCGGTCGCAGTTTGGCGAGTATCCGTAATTTAGTGCTGAAAGAAATGGAACACGATCGCAGCGAAGTCAATCAAGGCATGTTGGATGCGGTAAGCATGGCGCAACTGACCTTTGCCCAGCAGCCGAAAGATGATTATGTGTTAAGCGGTGAAACTAATTTAATGGGCTTTTCGGAATTGTCGGACATGGACCGCTTGAAACAATTGTTTGAAGCCTTTAGCCAAAAGCGCGGCGTGATTCATTTATTGGATCAATGTTTGCAAGCGGACGGTGTACAGATTTTTATTGGTGAAGAATCCGGCTATAGCGCGTTTGATCGTTGTAGCTTGGTCACCGCCCCTTATTCGGTGAATAACGAAGTGGTTGGCGTACTGGGCGTCATCGGCCCG
>CAIUWU010000192.1 GCA_903902945.1 uncultured Pseudomonadota bacterium | reverse complement strand
GGCAACGCCATCAGCAGCGTCCGCAGTCGCTGAGCAGTGAGCAGCAAAGCAAGCTGCGCCAATTACTGGAAGATGAGGGTAATGATGAATAATCTGTTCTGGCCGACTATTACAGGCTTATTAATCCTGGTACTGGCAGGTCTGATCATGCCGTTATTGCGAGCTTCAGGCAAAGATCATTCCGGTCCACAGCGGCAGAATTTACGTATTGCCCGGGAACGTTTGCGGGAACTGAAACAACAGTTACAGGAAGGAGTGCTCGATCAGGTGGCCTATCAGTTGCATTATCAGGAACTGCAACAGAACTTGGGTAACGATCTGGCCGACCAGGAAACGCTATCACTGTTGTCAGATGCGCCGCAAAAGCGCGGGCTGATGATAGCGGCGCTGGTAGTGCTGATTCCTAGCATCAGTCTGGGGCTGTATTTCCTGCTGGGTGATCCGGCGGCGATGTATAAAACTCAGCTTCAGCAGGCTGTCAGCAGCATACATGACAAAATTCCACAGTTAAGAGAGCGGCTTAGGCAGTCGCCGGATGATTTTGAAGGTTGGATGATGCTGGGCAAATCGTATGAATTTGAACAGCAATTCGATCAGGCCAGCCAAGTGTTTGCTTCACTTTATCAACGACATCCTGATGATATTGAGGTGTTATTGCATTATGCCGACAGTTTGGCAATGACCCGCAACGGCCAGCTGAGCGGATTGCCGGCACGCCTGGTGGCTCATGCCTTACAGCTTGATCCCGATAATCCTGAAGCACTTTGGTTGGCCGGTATGGTGCGTAGCGAAGTCGGTAAATATGCCGAGGCGCTGCAATACTGGGAACGCTTACGGACGCTGGTGCCGGCTGACAGTGATAGTCAGCTGCAAATTGCCGACATGATTCGTGACACTGGCCAGCGTATGGCGCAGCCCGAGGTGTCGATCAAGCTTAAGCTGGACATCGAGCCGCGCTTACTAGCGACGCTAAAGCCCGATCAGACACTGTTTGTCTATTTGCAGGCCGTCGACGGCTCAAAAATGCCACTGGCGATTGTTCGCAGACAGGTGCTTGATTTGCCTTTGGAAATCCAGTTCGATGATCGGCTGATGATGCGCGAGGATCAGCATCTGGCCGATTTGAAAACCCTTAATCTAGTGGCCAGAATTTCCAAAACCGGCAGTACTCAACAGCAAACAGGTGATCTGTTGACATCCCGGCAGCTGACTTTGCCGGTGACCGAGCCCATCAGTCTTTCAATCAATCAGATCGTAGAATAATGGATCAATCAATCAAATTCGACCTGGACCTGATCAACCGCTATAACAAATCGGGTCCCCGTTACACTTCGTATCCGACTGCGCTGGAATTGCATGAAGGCTTTGGTGATGCCGATTATCGTGCCCATATTGCCAAGTCGAATGCGACAGGTGGTCCTTTATCGCTGTATTTCCATATTCCGTTCTGTGACACGGTTTGTTTTTATTGTGCCTGCAACAAGATCATTACTAAAAACAGGGCCCATTCAAGCCCTTATCTGGATAATCTGTGTAAAGAGATTGCCAGGGTGGGTAGTTTGTTTGACCATGACCGGGTGGTGAATCAGCTGCACTGGGGCGGTGGTACGCCGACCTTTCTGAGTTTTCAGCAGATGAAGCAATTAATGGATACTACCCGTCAGCATTTCACGCTGCGGGATGATGATCAGGGCGAGTATTCGATCGAAGTCGATCCGCGCGAAACCAACAATCAGACCATTGCGCAATTGCGTGAATTAGGTTTTAACCGGATTAGCCTGGGTTTGCAGGATTTTGATCCGGCCGTGCAAAAAGCGGTGAACCGGATCCAAACTAAAGAACAGACGTTCGCGGTCCTGGAAGCCGCTCGGCAACACGGATTCCGCTCTACCAATGTCGATCTGATCTACGGATTGCCACTACAGACCGAGACCACTTTTGCCCAGACTCTGGATCAGGTGCTGACGTATTCACCGGATCGTTTTTCAATTTTTAACTACGCGCATTTACCAAGCCGTTTTAAAACCCAGCGTCAGATTAATGACGCTGACTTGCCATCAGCAGAGATGCGTCTGGAAATTCTGCAAATGGTCGGTAAGAAATTGACTGATGCCGGTTATGTGTATATTGGCATGGATCACTTTGCCAAACCCGATGATGAGCTGGCTGTGGCCCAGCGGGAAGGCAAGCTGTATCGCAATTTTCAGGGTTATTCCACTCATTCGGATTGCGATCTGGTCGGGCTGGGGGTAACCTCGATTGGCCGGGTAGGCGATGCCTATATCCAGAATGTCAAAGAGCTCGACGAATATGATCAGTTGATCAGTGCCGGTAAATTACCGGTTTTTAAAGGTATCGATCTGAATCAAGATGATAAGTTGCGTCGGACGGTGATTACTCAGTTGATCTGTCATTTCGATCTGGATTTCACAGTCATTGAGCAGCAATTTAATATGGTATTTGCCGATTATTTTGCGAGTGAAATTGAGAATCTGCGCATTATGCAAAGCGATGGTTTATTAAATCTGAATAATACTGGCATCCAGGTTTTACCAGCAGGGCGTTTATTAATACGAAATATCTGCATGGTTTTTGATAAATATCTGAATCAGAAACAACAGCAGTTTTCACGGGTCATTTAGTAATAGCATATTCTGATTGTCACCCAAAATTTACTGGCTTCATTAAGCTCTTAAAAATAAATCTCCATCAGTATTATTTATAGGGATGCAGGCGGATTTGCGCCACGACATCCGAATTGTTCAGCGTCAACCGAAAGTGGCGCATTCCATGTCATTACCTTTATCGCGCCCCGCAACTTGGATACAGCGAGTGGTCAACGGTAGCTTTCTTAATCAGTGTTTGTACAGCTGGTTTTTGGTGTTTTCTGCTTTAATTAAAT
>CAIUWU010000191.1 GCA_903902945.1 uncultured Pseudomonadota bacterium | reverse complement strand
TGATACCGATTCTACCATCGCAGCCATTTCCAGCGACGCAACTGCCACGTACATGAACCTGGGTAAACATGTTTCGGCGGACAATAGCATAACCTGGAACACGCCTTATACCGATAGTTCGCTTACCCCGATTTATCCAATCACTATCAATCCCAACATCATCGTATGCAACAGCGGCAATATTATCCGCACCAGTTTGGAACTGCCAGGCAATTTCTATGGCGACCTGATTACCGACCGGGCCTGCTTCGCCAGCATATTGACAGATAATTCTTCCAACCTGTCAGCAGTCCTCTATTTGAATACCCTGATAACAGGCTATCAATACAGGATCACGCCCCCCCTGACCGGCGGCAGCATCTCCTCGATCGCCTACTACGGCAGCCTGTCTTCCGGGATTTTGCAGGCAGGGGAGAATACGGTCCCTGCCGGACTCTGCATGGCCAACGTCTGGCAGTGCTCAAACCCGCAGACGTCGACGGCCGGCGGCGCCACCTGGGTACGATCCACCACCGATAAGGGACCCACCGGCGGGGGAAATTCCGGCCGGGCCAATACCATACTCAAATGGGGCATCGGCGGCAGCATCGCCTTTTGCGGGACCAGTTCGGACAACTCAGTCACAGGTGGGACAGGGACTGCGGCAGAAACTACTAAGTGGCCATTTGGAAAAACGATCGGGGCTCAATTGGACGAATCGGCCTTCTCCCGCAGCGTCAACAACGGGCTGGCCTGGAACCAGACAGGCCTGATCGATACGGAAATCACACTGCTTTCCGATGTGGCAGCGCACGAGGTCCCGGAGGGAGGCGAAAGCACGACCCAGACCAATATCCTGTACCTGTCGTCCCTCAACGATAATACCACTGCCTTGGTTACTTACGGTTTTGACAGCGTGTGGCGCAGCAGGACCGACCCGCTGGGAGATAAATGGGAGAGGATCATCACTCGCTATACTAACGGCACTATCAATATGGGGGCCAGCACCATACGCGGGATCGCCCTGCGCATCAACCCACGCGGCGACACCGTCAGCAACGCCATCGCTTTCACCGACCTGGGCAGTGATCACCGGATCTTCTGCGGCGGCCGGCAATACATTGCGCTGACTGGCAACTTTGGCCTGAATTTCTGCTACTGCGGCATTGGAGTCATAGTTCAGACGCATATGCGCTTCTATGGTCGAAACCCCCTGGCTGCTATTGGATGACAAATAGTCTATGCCATCGGCTTCGGCTATCGCCTGTTGTAAAGGCGTAGTGATAAACCCTTTGATTAACTCGCTGCTGGCGCCCGGATAAGACGTAGAGATTGTGATGACGGTATTTTCGGTTTCCGGATATTGTCTGAGTTCCAGAGCAGTAATCGCTCTGATTCCCAGCAATAAAATCAACAGACTGACAACACTGGCCAGCACCGGGCGACGGATGAACAGATCAGTAAACGCCACCTTGATTACCGCTCCCCGGGCGCTGGTTGTGCATCAATGGTAACAGGCATGCCATTACGCAATTTCAGTTGGCCGGCACTAACCACCCGGTCGCCTGCCTGTAGTCCTGAGAGTATTTCGACGCGACCCTCGCGGGTTTGTCCGGTCTGAATCTGCCGGTTTTGTACGGTAAACCCCTGTTCAGCATGCTGCAGCAGAAATACGGAGTTACCGTAAGGATTATAAGAAATCGCGGTATCCGGAATAGTTAACACCGATAACGCTGATCCGGAATCGATTTGTACCTGGGCAAACATGCCAGGTCTTAAACGCTTGTCTGCGTTAGGTAATAAAGCCCGGACTTTTAGTGTGCGACTGTTGCTATCTATTTCCGGGCTGATGGCGATGATTTCACCGGCAAATAGCTGTTCGGCAAAGGCTTGCACAGTGAGCTGAATTTTTTGGCCGTTACTGAGTTGTGCTAACTGACGTTCAGGAATACTGAAATCGACATAAATCGGTGTCAGGGCTTGCAAATCAACGATTGCGCTACCAGGTGCCAGATACTGTCCCAGATTGACCTGACGAATGGCTAATTCACCGGCAAAAGGGGCACGGATGTGTTTTTTAGCAATCAGGGTTTGTTTCGCATTGACCGCCGCCGTGGTCTGTTCCAGGGTTGCTTTGCTCTGATCGTAATCGGACCTTGAAACGAAATGTTTGTCCAGCATTTGGGCATTCCGTTGATAGCGGATTTGCGCCAGTTGCTGTTCGGCCTGTAAGCCTTTTAATTCGGCTTCATCAGTCGCTGTATCGAGATCGATTAATAACTGCCCTGCTTTTACCGACTGGCCTGACTCGAAATGCAGCGCTGTTATTTTCCCCGCTACTTCATTGCTGACCGACACACCGGCCATTGCGGTGATATTGCCAATTGTTGATAAAGATGATGACCAGCTTTGCTGTTTAACCTCGGCAACGGCAATCACCGGTGGCGGAGGCGGTTTGATCTGGCTGATGGTCTGATTAATCTGATGGAATTTGTATCCAAACAAACTGCCTAGCAATAACAACACCAGTCCTGTAGCGAAAAGGATGCGTCTGATCATGAGTAATGGCTGATTACGGGATATTAGCGGTCTTGAGAAAGACAGTTTTTAAAGCGGCATTCTAGGCGACAATCGCTTTAGGGTGTGATTGGAATCCATCGGGACTGTAAAGCAATCCCGATAGCTTGATGATACGTATTGAAGCCAGCGGTACGTTAAGCGATCGTGACGACGACCTTAATCGGTAATTTGGTATTTTTCCCGCGAAGCATCAACCATGTCGCGCATCTCTTTGCCTGGCTTGAAATGAGGCACATGCTTTTCGGTTAATGAGACCGATTCGCCGGTTTTCGGGTTTCTGCCTAAACGAGCTGAGCGATGATGTAATGAAAAACTGCCAAAACCTCTGATCTCAATGCGTTCGCCACTTGCCAGTGTGTCACTTAAATGATCGACAACACATCTGACAGCCAGTTCAACATCTTTTAATGCGAGATGAGACTGTTTGCCAGCCAGCACCTCTATCAATTCTGATTTTGTCACATTCAACCCTGAATATTTGAAGGGTGGCACGAGAGTACACTCGTGCCACCATGCTGCAGATGGTGTTATTTATCCATTTGTTTAAAGATGTCGCCTAATGTGGCTGTGCCAGCATTTTGCTGCGAGTAATCTTTAATAGCATTTGTTTCTTCTTCAACGTCTTTTGCTTTGATAGACAAAGAAATGGATTTGGTTTTCTTGTCTACGCCGACAAATTTGGCTTCGATTTCGTCGCCTTCTTTCAGCAGGGTACGGGCATCTTCAACGCGGTCGCGTTGAATTTCTGAGGCACGCAGGTAGCCTTCAACGTTATCAGCCAAGGTAATCACGGCACCTTTGGCATCAACTTCTTTGATGGTGCCTTTAACCAGACTGCCTTTTTCATGCAGGGCAATATAGTTTTGGAATGGATCTTGTTCCAGTTGTTTGATACCCAGAGAAATACGCTCACGCTCTGAATCTACAGCCAGAATGACGGTTTCAACTTCGTCACCTTTTTTGTAGTTACGGATCGCTTCTTCGTCGTTTTCATTCCAGGAAATGTCGGACATGTGAACCAGACCGTCAATGCCGCCATCTAAACCGATGAAGATACCGAAATCAGTGATCGATTTGATTTTGCCGCTGATTTTGTCACCTTTGTTATGAGTTGATGCAAACTCATCCCATGGGTTTGAACGGCATTGTTTCATGCCCAGTGAAATACGACGACGTTCTTCGTCGATTTCCAGAACCATGACTTCCACTTCGTCACCCAGTTGTACAACTTTAGATGGGTTAACGTTTTTGTTAGTCCAGTCCATTTCTGAAACGTGAACCAGACCTTCAACGCCTTCTTCGATTTCAACGAAGCAGCCGTAGTCTGTCAGGTTGTTGACTTTACCGAATACACGGCTGCCCGCTGGGTAGCGGCGAGCGATGTTTTGCCATGGATCTTCATCCATTTGTTTCATGCCCAGTGATACGCGGGTTTTGTCTTTGTCAAATTTAAGCACTTTGACTTTGATTTCTTGACCGATTTCAACACACTCAGATGGGTGACGCACACGACGCCATGCCATATCGGTGATGTGCAGCAGACCGTCAACACCGCCCAGATCGATAAACGCACCGTAGTCGGTAAGATTTTTAACGATACCGGTAACGATAGCGCCGTCTTGCAGAGGTTTAACCAATTCTTCTCTTTCTGCGCTGTATTCGCCTTCAACCACGGCGCGACGAGACAGAACCACGTTGTTACGTTTTTGGTCGATTTTGATGACTTTGAATTCCAGGTCACGGTTTTCCAGGAATGCGGTGTCGCGGATAGGACGAACGTCAACTAATGAACCTGGCAGGAACGCACGCAGTGCGCCGACAGCAACAGTGAAACCACCACGGACTTTGCCGTTGATGCGACCGATAACAGTCTCTTGAGTTTCAAAGGCTTTTTCAAGTTCAGTCCACGCTTTGCTTTTCTTAGCTTTATCACGGGAAAGAAGAGTAGCACCTAAGCCATCTTCGAATAAGTCAAGAGCAACTTCGACTTCATCACCAACATTGACTTCCAAGTCGCCGTCAGCATTTAAAAATTGCCATTTTGGAATAACGCCTTCTGATTTAGCTTGTGTGCTGACGATAACGAACTCGTTTTCGATGTCGATAACGGTACCGGTTAACATTGCACCAGGACGCATTTCAGTCTTGGCAAAACTTTCTTCTAATAACTGTGCAAAGCTTTCGCTCATTGTTTCAATTTCCCTAGCTTGTCTAAACCCAAACAAGCTTATTCTTTCATAAAGTTAAAAAAAGCTATCTTGACTGATAGCCGCCTATAAAGCCCTATCGGACTAAATTCATTACTCGCTCAATTACCTGATCGATGGTCATGTCTGAAGAGTCGATTGCTATTGCACCGGTGGGTATGGTTAATGGTGCAACTGAACGCTGTTGATCGCGGAGGTCGCGCGCTTCTATCTCCTGAGTAATCTGCTCAAGATTAGCATCAATTCCCTTTTCAATCAACTGCTTATAACGTCTGAGCCCTCTTTCCGCGGCACTGGCTGTTAAATAAACCTTATATTGAGCATCGGGAAACACCACGCTACCCATGTCACGACCGTCGGCAACCAAGCCGGGAAGTCTTTGAAAATCCTTTTGTTTTTGCAAAAGACGCGCTCTGACTTCAGGATAAGCAGCGACGATTGAAGCCGCATTACCTGTAGTTTCTTTGCCTAATTCAGCGCTTATGTTTTCGCCATTCAGATAAACGATCAACTCTGCCTGACAATCAAATTCCAGCTGCATTTGTTCGGCAATCTGGCTGACTTGCTCAACATTTTCAAGATTGCCCCCCGCTTTCAGTGAAGCGATAGCCAGAGAACGATAAATTGAGCCACTGTCCAGATAATGCCATTGCAACTGCCGGGCCACCGCCCGGCTGACGGTGCCTTTGCCGGCGCCGCTGGGGCCGTCTATGGTTAATACCGGTACTTGCATAACTTAGATCACGCTCAGCTTGAGGCCTAATTGCGTTGCCAGATCTTTGAACTCTTTGAAAGAGGTGTTGACGTTAGCGCAGTCATCAATGGTGATGGCACCGCTAGCACGCAGACCGGCAATTGAAAAAGACATAGCAATACGATGGTCGCCATGCGAATCAACCCGGCCTGTGCCGATAGCACCGCCATTGATCACCATACCATCTTCAGTTGGTTGTGCATCCACGCCCAGAATTTGCAGGCCATCAGCCATCACCTGAATCCGGTCTGATTCCTTGACCCGCAGTTCTTTCGCACCGGTCAGTACCGTCCGGCCTTCAGCACAGGCTGCTGCAACGAACAATACAGGAAACTCATCGATGGCCAGTGGCACCAGATGTTCCGGAATATCGATACCTTTCAGCTTACTGGAGCGCACCCGCAAATCGGCAACCGGTTCGCCACCGACAGAACGTTGATTCAAGACTTCGATATCCGCGCCCATTAAACGCAGAATATCAATCACGCCGGTCCGGGTCGGATTGATACCGACATGTTTTAAAGTGACATCAGAATCGGGTGCAATGCTGGCGCCGACCAGAAAAAAAGCCGCCGATGAAATATCGCTGGGCACATCGATCTGAGTTGCTGTCAGTTGGCCTTGATTATTGATCGTTGCGGTACTGCCATCGCGTTTCACCGGATAACCAAAACCGGTCAGCATACGTTCGGTATGATCGCGAGTCGGTGCCGGCTCGGTGACCACCGTGTCACCTTCGGCATACATGCCGGCCAGTAACAAGCAGGATTTAACCTGGGCACTGGCAATCGGCATCTCATAATTAATGCCTTTCAAATTGCCCTTACCTTTAATATGCAGAGGCGCAGTGCCGTTTTCCTGGGTTTCAATTTCAGCCCCCATCAGCGCCAAAGGCGCCGTCACCCGCCGCATCGGCCGTGACTCCAGAGATTTGTCACCGGTCAGTACGCTATCGAAAGACTGGCCAGCCAGCAGGCCACTCAATAAACGCATCGAAGTACCGGAGTTACCCAGATAAAGTGGTTGCGCAGGTGCTTGCAAGCCGTGCTTGCCGACGCCGTGAATAGTTACTTCACCGTTGACGGGGCCTTCAATCTTAACCCCCATGGCGCGAAATGCCTCTAAGGTAGACATGGCGTCTTCGGCGTTTAAGAAACCGCGTACATGCGTGACACCTTCGGCCAGTGAGCCCAGCATAATCGAACGGTGGGACATGGATTTATCACCGGGTACGCGAATTTCACCACGCAAACTACCACCGGGTTGTACTTGAAAGGTTATTGATTGTGACATAGTACTTTTCTCAGTCTTCTTGTTGGTCCAGAAAACGCTGCCTTGCATTACGGGCATACGTAAATGTTGCAAACAGTTCAGCCGCTTGATCATGGGCTAATAACTGTTCAATTTTGCCTAATTCGGCCTGTAACTGCTGAATCAGAGGAATTATTTCCTGTTTATTGGCCAGACAGATGTCTTGCCACATAGTCGGGTCGCTGGAAGCGATGCGACTAAAGTCTTTAAAGCCACCGGCCGCATATTTGAAAATTTCATGCTGTTCATCTTTGCGCCCCAATAAACCCACCAGCGCAAAAGCCAGAATGTGCGGCAAATGGCTGGTCGCCGCCAGCACCGTATCATGATGCTCGACGGTCATCTCAGAAACCACACTGCCTATGCTTGTCCACAAACGGCGGATGGCATTGACAGCCGAACGACTGGTATGTGCCAGCGGGGTCATAATCAAACGCTTGTTGACAAATAAATTGACATTGGCAGCCTGGACACCGCTTTTCTCGGCACCGGCAATCGGATGGGCCGGTACAAAATTATCCGGCACCTGGCCAAACACGCTGGTTAATGCCTCAACCACACTGTGTTTGGTGCTGCCGACATCACTGTAAACGCAGTCACTGCTCCAGAATGGTTTCATCTCGGCAAACAAATAAGCCATGCTGCCAACCGGCGTGGCGATGATCACACAGTCACTACCCGCCAGTGCGGCACCGATATCGAAGTAGTACGCATCGATTACCCCCAGTTGCTGCGCCAGAGCCAGATTGGTCTGATGCTTTTCATCCCCGTAGGCAACGATTTGCCGGCATAGACCTTGTTCGCGTGCCGCCAAGGCAACAGAACCACCGATCAGACCAACGCCAATCAAACATAAACGGTTAAACACCCGCTAGAACCTCTTGCAAGGCTTTGATGAAGACTGAATTTTCATATTCGGTGCCAATGCTGATCCGTAAGTGATCAGGCATTTCATAATTGGCAACCGGTCTGACAATCACCCCTTTTTGTAGCAAGGCTTGATAAATCGGCAAGGCCGGCTGTTTGACATCAACCGCCACAAAATTACCCGAAGAGGGAATCCAGGGTAAAGACAAGGCTTTAAAAGCATCGGTTAACTGGGCCATGCCGGCATTATTCAGGGCAATGGTCTGATCAATGTATGCCTGATCAGTCAGCGCCGCTTCTGCGACTGCCAGGGCCAGCATATTGCAGTTGAACGGCTGTCTGACCCGGTTAAGCAAATCAGCTACCTGGGTCGAAGAGATGCCGTAACCGATTCTAAAACCCGCCAGACCGTAGGCTTTCGAAAAAGTCCGGGCAATAATCAGATTAGGATAATCCCCTGCCCAGCTTAGAGATTCGGTCCTGACCGCAGGATCGACAAATTCATAATAGGCTTCGTCCAGCACACATAGCACGTGTGTAGGTAAATCGGCGATAAAGCTGCGTAACTCGGCTTCCGGTAATAGCGTGCCGGTCGGATTATTCGGATTGGCAATAAATACCACCCGAGTTTTAGCGGTAATCGCCTGACGCATGGCCGACAAATCGTGACCGTAATTAAGTGCCGGTACCACCCGCGCCTGAGCACCGACCGCCTGGGTCAGAATCGGATACAGGGCAAAGGCGTGCTGCGAAAACACAATCTCATGTTCTGGCAATACAAAAGTGCGCATCACCAGTTCCAGAATTTCGCTGGAACCATTACCCAGTGTGAGCTGATTCGGATCAATGTTCAGCTTGGCAGACAGCGTTGCTTTCAAAGCAAAACCACTGCCATCGGGATAGCGGGTCAATTCAGGCAGCGTGGCCTGAATCGCCTCGATGACTTTGGCTCCGGTACCCAATGGATTTTCATTGGAGGCCAACTTGATCACTTCGGTTAAACCCAGCTCACGCTGTAATTCGTCTACCGGTTTGCCGGGAACATAAGGCACCAGTTGTTGGACGCCTGGTGTTGCTAGAGATAAAAAACTATTCATGATTCGACTAAATGACGGCTTTTGGATAAGAGCCCAGGATTTTCAATAACTTGACATTGGCTTGCAAAGCATCGAGTGCTTTGGCAACGTCAGTGTCTTCACGATGCCCGTCAATATCAATAAAAAACACATACTCCCAGAGCCCCTGACGGGAGGGTCTGGATTCGATGTGCGCCATGCTGATGCCATATTCGGCAAATGGCGCCAGAATCTTGTGCAAGGCACCGGGCTGATTGCCGGTTGAAACCAAAATCGAGGTTTTATCGGCACCGGTAGAACTGGGTTGTTGCTGACCTATCACGATGAAACGCGTGGTGTTATTGGATTCATCTTCAATATTGCTGGCCAGCGCTTTTAGATCGTACAGCTCGGCGGCCATTAAACCGGCGATGGCGGCTTTGCTGGAGTCCAGCGATGCCAGTCTGGCGGCTTCGGCATTACTGCTGACTGCGGTTAATGGCAGATTCGGTAAATGACTATTGAGCCATTGCCGGCATTGCGCCAAGGATTGCTGATGCGAATACACTTCGGTGATGGCATTGATCGATTCCATCTTGCCGAGCAGATTATGATGCACCCGAATTTCGACTTCACCGCAAATCTGTAACGGTGAATTGATAAATCGGTCCAGCGTATGCGCAATGACGCCCTCGGTAGAGTTTTCTACCGGCACCACGCCAAACTGGCAGTGACCGTTTTCAACTGCCTGAAAAATATCATGGATGGTAGCAACCGGAATATCTTTAACGGCATGGCCAAAATGTTTGAAGGTGGCTTGCTGGGTAAACGTGCCTTCCGGTCCGAGAAAAGCCACTTCCAGCGGTTTTTCCAGTGCCAGACAGGCAGACATGATTTCACGGAATAAATGTGCCGCAGCCTTGTCACCTAACGGCCCCGGATTAAGGGTCTGGATACGTCTTAACACCTGAGCTTCACGGTCAGGACGATAAAAACTGCCGGTTTCACCTTCCGCCTGCTTGGTTCTGGCTACCTCAATCGCACATTGAGCGCGCTGGTTAATCAGTTGCAGGATTTGCTGATCAATGTTGTCAATTTGCTGTCGCAGTTCTGACAGAGGAATAATTGCCGTCATGAGTTACCCTTAATGCCTACGTTCAAACTCAGCCATAAAATCAATCAGCGCATCGATACCGGCTTCCGGCATGGCGTTATAAATACTGGCGCGCATACCACCGGTCATGCGATGGCCTTGCAGGCCACTCAGACCGTGTTGCTCAGCTTCGCTGATAAACTGTTTATCCAGGGCACTGTCAGTCAATACAAACGGAATATTCATCCGTGAGCGATAACGTTTATCAACCCGGTTCTGGTAAAGACTGGAGTTATCAATCGCCTGATACAGTTTTTGGGCTTTACGAATATTCAGCTGCTCGATTGCGGCGATGCCACCCTGTTGTTTCAGCCATTGCAGCACCAAACCCAGCAAATACCAGTTATAGGTTGCCGGGGTATTCAGCATCGAGTCGGCATCGGCTTGCTGCCGGTAATTAAACACAGCCGGTACGCTAGCACTGGCGCGGTCCAATAAGTCTTCGCGGACAATCACCACGGTAACGCCGGATGGCCCCATGTTTTTTTGTGCGCCGGCATAAATCAGCCCATAACGACTGATGTCTTCGGGCCGTGACAGAATGTCTGAAGACATATCACAAACCAACGGCAAACCCTGGGCATCAGGCACATTGAAAAATTCGACGCCGTGAATGGTTTCATTGGAAGTGAAATGCAGATAGGCAGCCGACTGATCGATCTGCCAGTTGGTCTGATCCGGTATGGAGCTAAAACCACTCTCTTCAGCACTGGCGGCAATATCAACCTGACAATACTTTGCTGCTTCTTTGATAGCCGCAGTAGACCAGGCGCCGGTATTGACATAACTGGCCACTTGTCGATTACCCAATAAATTTTGCGGGATCAAGGCAAACTGGGCGCTGGCGCCTCCTTGCAGAAACAAGACCCGGTAATTAGCCGGAATCGCCAGTAAGTCGATCAAATCCTGTTGCATGGCGGCGGCAATCGCCATGAAATGTTTGCCGCGATGACTCATTTCCATCACCGACATGCCGGTGCCACGCCAGTCCAAAAGCTCTTGTTGTGCCTGCAATAGAACCGCTTCGGGAAGTGTCGACGGGCCGGCGCTGAAATTAAAAATCCGTGCCATTAAGCCTGATCCCCATTGGCATCGGTTTGATCAGCCTCTGCCGCCACATCGTCATCAGTAAGTTCTTCATCGCCTTCTTCGTCGCCCAAGCCATCGATACGATCCACCCCGACTACTTTTTCGCCCTTATCCAAACGAATCACGGTAACGCCCTGGGTATTTCGACCCACTACCGAAATTTCACTGACCCGGGTCCGCACCAGGGTACCGCCATCGGTGATCAGCATGATTTCATCGCTATCATTGACCAGAACTGCGCCAACCACCGCGCCGTTACGTTCGGAAGTCTGAATCGCAATCAGCCCCTGGCCGCCGCGGCGATGCTGGGTAAATTCTTCGAGACGGGTCCGCTTGCCATAGCCGTTTTCGGTGATGTTCAGCACCGTGCCTTCGCTGGCAATAATCAGCGAAATCACTTTTTGATCGGGCTGTAAACGAATACCTCTTACGCCAGCTGCGGTTCTGCCCATGGAACGGACATCGGTTTCGTTAAAGCAAACCGCCTTACCATCGCTGCTGAACAGCATTACGTTTTGCTGACCATCGGTGACCGCAACGCCGACCAGCGTGTCGTTTTCGATCAGATCGATGGCAATCTTGCCGTTACTGCGCTGCCGTTCGAATTCGGTCAGCGGAGTTTTCTTGACAGTACCGGAAGAAGTAGCCATGAAAATATATTTGTCAGGACTATATTCACGCACCGGCAACATGGCGTTGATTTTTTCGCCTGCTTCCAGCGGCAACAGGTTGACGAACGGCTTGCCTCGCGAAGCGCGGCTAGCTACCGGCAGATTGAACACCCGCAGCCAGTAAACTTTACCGGAGGATGAGAAACACAGAATCGTATCGTGAGTGTTGGCGATGATCAGTTTTTCAACAAAATCATTTTCTTTGGTGGCGGTTGCCGACTTACCGCGGCCTCCACGACGCTGCGCTTTATAGTCGGTCAGCGGCTGGGTTTTGACATAACCTTCATGGGACATAGTCACTACCATGTCTTCTTCGGTGATCAGATCTTCAGCCGATAAATCAGAATAATCCTGAACGATTTCGGTGCGGCGCTCGTCAGCATATTGCTGTTTGATTTCTTCCAGCTCTTCTTTGATGACGGCCATCAGGCGTTCATCGCTGCCCAGAATTTCTAAATAGCTGTCGATCAACGCCAGTAGTTGTTTGTATTCATTGACGATCTTTTCTTGCTCAAGGCCAGTCAGACGGTGCAGTCTCAAATCCAGAATGGCTTGGGCCTGTTGTTCGGACAAGCGGTACTGGCCAGCAATCAAGCCAAATTCAACACCTAAATCTTCCGGTCTGGAGCGATCGGCATCGGCCCGATCCAGCAATGCGGATACCAAGCCGGCTGCCCAGGTTCTTTGTAGCAAACCGTTTTTGGCGTCCTGTGGTGTGGGTGATGTTTTGATCAGGTCGATCATTTCATCGATATTGGCCAGCGCCACCGCCAGACCTTCCAGAATATGAGCCCGTTCGCGCGCTTTACGCAGGTTATAGATGGTGCGGCGAGTGACGATTTCGCGACGGTGATTGATAAACGCCGCCAGAATGTCTTTTAAAGGCATGCAATGGGGTCTGCCGTCATGCAAGGCCACCATATTGATACCAAACACAGTCTGCAACTGAGTTTGTTTATAGAGATTATTCAGCACCACTTCAGGCACTTCACCACGGCGCAGTTCAATCACCATGCGCATGCCGTCTTTGTCAGACTCGTCACGCAGACCGGAAATGCCTTCCAGCTTGCCTTCTTTAACCAGTTCGGCAATTTTTTCTAGCAGACGGGCTTTGTTTACCTGATACGGTAATTCGGTGGTGATAATTGATTGTCTGCCGCTATCGCCGATGTCTTCAAAATGGCAACGCGCGCGCAGATAAATCCGGCCACGGCCGGTAGCATAAGCTTCGGCGATACCGGATGCGCCGTTAATGATACCGGCAGTCGGAAAATCGGGGCCTGGCACGATGTCCATTAGATCACGAACTGACAAATCGGGGTTTTCGATTAAAGCCAGACAGGCAGAAACGATTTCAGTCAGATTGTGGGGCGGGATATTGGTTGCCATGCCCACGGCAATCCCAGAAGAACCGTTGATCAGCAGGGTTGGAATCCGGGTCGGCATCACCGAAGGTTCTGATTCCGATTCGTCGTAGTTGGCAACAAAATCGACGGTTTCCTTGTCAATGTCGGCCAGTAATTCGTGAGCGATCTTGGCCATCCGCACTTCGGTATAACGCATCGCTGCCGGCGAATCGCCATCAACCGAACCAAAGTTACCCTGACCATCGATCAGCATATAGCGCATCGAGAATGGCTGTGCCATCCGCACCATGGTGTCATACACCGCTGTATCACCATGCGGGTGGTATTTACCGATGACGTCACCGACGATACGGGCGGACTTTTTATAAGGTTTGTTCCAATCGTTACTCAGTTCGCTCATCGCGTACAAAACACGACGGTGAACCGGTTTCAGACCATCTCGAACATCAGGAAGCGCCCTGCCGACGATAACGCTCATGGCGTAATCGAGATAGGATTGTTTCATCTCATCTTCGAGATTGACCGGGATAATTTCTTTTGCGAAGTCTGACATGTGTCCTGGATTCCAAATGAAAGCCCGACACTCAAATCCATTGAGAATTGAATCAGGCTATAAAGGCGGGCATTGTAGCAAACGCGACCACCTTAGTCGAAGTCTGGATCACCTAACGGAAGATCTCAGCCAGAAAGTTTTGCATCAGTATCCAGGATCGTTGATCCGCACTGGCCTGATAAACGGTACCGAAATCAGGGTTGTTGGCTTGTGGATTGGTGAAAGCGTGCATGGTATGACCAAAGCTATGAACTTGCCAGTCAGCGCCGGCCAGTGTCAGTTCGGTCTGTAATGCCAGAACCTGTTCCGGCGGCACCATAGGATCATCATGACCGTGCAAAACCAGAACTTTAGCTTTAATAATCGGCTGCGGAATATTCGCAGCCGGAAACAACAAGCCATGAAAAGAGATAACCCCTTTGATATCAACACCGGTTCTAGCCAGATCGAGTGCGCACAAACCGCCAAAACAAAAGCCGATAGCGGCAATCTGCTGATTATCAGCCCAGGGCATCAGCTTGACTGCCATCAGCGCGGCTTGCAGACGCTGCTGCAGTTTGGCGCGGTCGTCAATGAAGGGCTGCATTAATTGGGCATTTTCTTCGGGCGATTTACCCAATATGCCTTTACCGTACATATCGGTGGCAAAGGCCAAGTAACCCAGTTCAGCCAGTTTTCTGGCTTTGTCGGCAACGAATTCGTCGCGCCCGGCCCAGGCATGATGAATCAGAACCACAGGGCGCTGCCCGGTAATAGTTTCATCGTAGGCAAAATAGGCCTCCAGAACGGTATCGCCATCCAGATAAGCAATAGTGTTGCCAACCACAGTCATTTGATTACTCCTTGTTGTTGTAAATGCGCCAGAAAACCTTCGGACGCCATTTCTATCATATCCAGAACCCGCTCAAATCCGTGAGCGCCACCATAATACGGATCCGGCACTTCCCGTGTATTTACCTGGGGTGCAAACGTTAGCAAATAGTCGACTTTATGCTTTAAATGATCCGGACAAGCCTGTTCGACAACCGCATGATTCTCATCATCCATCACCAGAATGTGATCAAAATCGTCAAAATCACCGTAAATAAATTTACGCGCCCGCAGATGGCCAATTTCCACACCGCGATCGCGGGCTGCGCGTTGGGCACGTAAATCCGGTGCTTCACCGACATGATAGGCGTGGGTGCCAGCTGAATCGATTTGGAAATGCGCCGCCAGACCTCGGTCTGCGACCAGTTTGCTGAAAACGCCTTCCGCAGTCGGCGATCTGCAAATATTGCCCATACAGACAAATAAGACTTTAACGTTACTCATGGGGGCTTAGTTCAGGTTTAACTCAGAGTAAGACGCCGATGCCTCTAGCTGACGGATAAGCTCCTGACGTTTTAATTTTGCCAATGCCGTCTGCCGCTCTACTTCGGCTTCATGGGTCAGTTGCGCGGTCAGTTGTTGGATATCGGATAAACGGCGTTTAGCCTGTTGTTTTTCATTTTTGCGTAATTCGGCATCGAATTCGAGTGCTTGAAGCTCATCTTGATGTCTGATCTGTTCAGCGTGGATCTGTTTTTCTATCGCCAGTTGCTGAACCAACTGATCCTGTTTTTCGGCCAGCAAGCGTCGCGACTTTTCGGCTGCCAATGCCTGAGCTTTCAGCTCCAGTTCGGTAAGCTGTTTTAAATACTCTAAATGCTGCGCTTTCTCGGTTAGCGTTTGTTGTTCCAGCAGCAGTTGCTGACGCAATTGCTCTTGGCTTTTTTCTTCTTCAACTTCAAAAGCCTTTTTCAGCACTTGCAAATAGACATTGTCTTTACCAGGTTTGACATCCGGGAATTCCTCGAATTTTGCTGTAATTCTGCACAGTGCTTGGGCCTGGATATGCTGGACGGTCAATAATTCGCAGATACCGATAACAATCTGCTTTTCAAGCCTATCAAGCCCGTCTTTTACCCACTTACCGTCATCGAGTTTTTCGAGTTGCCGTTCGACGATGTCATCTACTTGCCCTGCATAACTATTAATAATGTGGGCATTAATGCTTTCTATCAGTTCGCTGTTGCGCAGCAG
>CAIUWU010000190.1 GCA_903902945.1 uncultured Pseudomonadota bacterium | reverse complement strand
CTGAGTTTCTTTATCGACCATGTCAAAAACCGGTATGTATTCGATTTAATGCAGGCTTCGTATACCAACTACGGCAATTACTGGATGCGCGGTTTCGAGGCTTCGGTTAAGCAGGATTTGATGGCTGACTGGGCCATGTTTGCCAGTTTGACCATGCTCAATCCGTCGATTGATAACCTGCCTTACACCCCGGCGCAGGCCGTGAGTGCCGGCATCAATGGTCCGCTTGGTCCACTGCGCTTTTCGTTTGATATGCAATACCAGTCGCGTGTCTGGGCTTTGAACCGCTCCAGAAATATCAGCGACGTCAATAATCAGCAAGTTGAGGCGTTCACCGTGGCTAATGCGCGGCTCGGTTACCCGATGCCGCAATTAGGCAAAAAAGGCGAAGTGTTTGTCAGTGTCGAAAACCTGTTTGACAAACGCTATCAATACCGTCCGGGTTACGAAATGCCCGGTATCTGGGGGCAGGTCGGTATTGCGGCCAGTTTCTGATGGCTAAGTCGCCGTATTTAATAGCGCTGTTGCTCATCGGCTGTCTGTCAGCCGGTGAGTTGCAGGCTGCCGAAGACGCCCTGTTGATCAAAGCCGAACGGCTGTTTGATGGCCATCAGCTCAAGACTGCCCAGGCGGTGTTGATCGTCAATCAAACCATTCAGGCGGTCGGCGATTTTGACCAGCTGCGGCCACAAGCCACCCGAATTCTCGATCTCGGTGATGCGACCTTGTTGCCGGGTCTGATTGAATTGCACAGTCATATAGTTTTTCAACAGATTCCCGTCAACACGGTGCTGGAACATGGCGTTACCACTGCCCGCGATCTTGGTGGGGCGTTGCTACCGGCCGAATCGGGAGCCGGCAAGTTGCGATTGCTGTCAGCCGGGCCGATTCTGACGGTTGCCGACGGTTATCCGCTGACTGTATTCGCCGCCCATCCTGGTCATCACCAGCATTACCGACAGCAGAGCCATGATGCTGATGAGGGTCAAATCGCAATTGCTATCGCAACCGCCGAACAAGCTCGTGCCGTGGTGCGCGACTTGGTCGCTCACCAGGCCAGTGTGATCAAAGTCGCGCTGGAGCCCGGTGGCGAAGCGGGAGCGCCCTGGAATCAGCATGGGCATGCCGGCCCCCAGCAATGGCCGATGTTATCGGCCGAGTTGCTGCAGGCGATTACCGATCAGGCGCATCAACTGGGTAAACGGGTCAGCGCGCATTTATCGGAAAATCGTGGTGTCAAGCTGGCGCTGGCGGCTGGCGTCGATGAATGGGCGCACATGCCATGTCTGAAAATTGCGCCATCTTTGCTGCAACAGGCCGCGCAACAAGGCGTGACTATCATTAGTACCCTGGATACTTTGTCGCATTGTCCGGGGATTGCCGATAATACCCGTCAGCTGGCTCAACTGGGTGCCACCATTCTGTATGGTGCCGAGCTGGCCCATGCGGATATTCCCTGGGGATTTGATAGCCATGAATTACAGCTGATCATGCATCTGACCGGCATCGATCCGCTTGACGCTTTACAGACTGCGACGGAGAAAGCCGGTCAGTATCTGGGTTTGGCCCCGCTGGGGCAGTTAAGACCGCAGGCGCCGGCGGATTTGCTTGCGGTAAAAGGCAATCTTCTGATGCGCTTGAAAAGCCTTGAATATCCTGATTTGGTGATGACTGGCGGTCAGCTGGTTGTCAACCGTTTTGCCGAGCCTAAACCGGTGCCGGCTGATTGACAGCGCTGAACCGACCGGCTTAGCGTGGATAACGTTCCATCAGATAGCACAGGCAGTCCTGTCTGATGACCCGCTGATCCAGCGTCAGCATCGATGGCATGGCTTGGCGGGTCAGATACAGTTCGCCATCGCGGATGGCAAAGTAATCATGGCTGACATTGTTGCCGTCTTCACTGATCACCAGCGGTAAGGCATCGACCGAGTTGGCGCGGCCGAAGCGGGTGCCGGCATCCAGTTCACAAAAATTCAGATGATCGATCGCCGGATCCAAGCATAAGTCGCTGCCGTCGTCGGCAAACGCAAAACTGACATCATCGGCTATTTTGACGATACCGACGGTATGAAACAGGTCTAAATCCTGAGTGGCTGGCGGATGGTCGGGAAAACGCTGCAAATTCAGCAAGGCAGTGATCAGTTGTGCGGCATGGGCTTCGCCTTCCGGGCAGCCGGCTTTCCCGCATTCCAGCGTCACAGCCGGACACAGTTCGGCTAGCGCCATCGACTGCACGCCGAGCGGGCGCCGGAAATAGACCACGGTGCGTGAAAACAGCGCAGCCAGATGCAGAAAATCGCTATCCAGCTTGTTGATACAGCCGTAATGTGGATTGAGACCGGTATTGTTGTGAATATCGATACTGGCAAACAGACCGCTGGTTTGCAGTTGCGTAACGATATCTTGCGCCATGGCAGTTTCGGCGCAGGCCGGCTGTTCGGTGCCGGGCCAGATGCGGTTGTAATCCGGTTGCCCGTCGAGCCGGCGTAAACCGGCCCGGGCGGCGCTGACATTGCCGCAGAAAATCACCAGCGAACGCGGTAGCGATTGTCCAGCGTATTGGCGTAATACCGTCTGGATGGCTTTGAGGCCGGCAGCTTCGTTGCCATGCAGCAATATGCTGACAAATAGCGCCGGTTGCTGGCGACCGCTTAAATGGATCAGTGCCGGTCTGGGCAGCAGCTGATGAAGGTCTTGGGCAGTGGTGTCGAGAAAACCATCGGGTAAAGCATAGAGCGTATCGTACAAAACTAAATCTCCCATTCATGAACAGGCATGCCACTTTGCTGGCGATGCAGGTATTCGGTGGTCATCTGAAAAAAATTGCGCCCGTGGCGCTCAATAAAATCGCGTTGCCATTGTGCGCCGGTCTGGCGGCTTTCAAGCCGGCCACGTATCACCGACAGATAATAACAGCGTTGACTGGCATCGATTCCCAGCTCGGTGAGGCCCTGATCAGCCATCGGCAGGATTTCTTCTAATAGCAGCTCGTTAATTTTGTGTTGCTTGCCATCCAGCCAGATCAGTTCCGCATCCAGGCCATGCCGGGCGGCTTGATAAAAATTGGCGCGGCTTTGTTCAAAACTCAGCTGATAACCGGGGCTGTCGGTTAGTTTGGCCAATGTCGAGGTGGCGCCCAGATAGAGGGCGGCGTTGGCGATCATATCAACCACACTGGGCCCGGCTGGCAGGACGCGCTGTTCGATGCGGAAGTGTGGCTGGCCGTGGCGGTTAAAGTCTATCAGGGGCCGGTTCCAGCGCCAGACGGTACCGTTGTGCAGTCGCAGATGTTTGAGCCGGTCGGGCGCATCTTCAAACAGTAATGGCAACAATACCGGATGGTGGCGATGGTTGTACTGAAAACAGTCATCATGCGCTTCAATAAAGCCTTCCCCAAAATTGACCCGGGTTTGTTGGTGGGCATTGACGGTAGTGATCGCCTGTTCAAACAACGGAATCCGAGTTTCCGCCCACAAATCTTTGCCAAACAGAAACGGCGAATTGGCTGCTGCCGCTAGCAGCGGCGCCGAGATCATGATCGAGGCATTGAAATGACTGACAAAGCTTTCCGGCGGTGTTTGCAGATGCACCTGAAACGAAGTTGCCGCGGCTTCCAGCATGACATCGTGATGGGTGACGACCAACTGCTCCCGGCCGCTGATTGCCAGTCTGATCGGTTGCTGGTGGCGCGCTTTGAGAACCTGATCGTTCAAAGCCAGAAAACGTCCGGTAGGCGACATATTGGCCATGCATAAATCACTGTTTCGCAGCGTCGGCAGGGTGCCTATCATCAGCAAAGCCGACTGATGATCATGCGCCGCAGCCTGACACTGCTGTAAAGTCTGTTCCAGCTCCTGTTGCAGATTTTGCAGCGCGTTACCGGTCAGCTGTTGTGGCGTACCATTCAGTTCGATGTTGAAACGTGACAATTCAGGCACTACCAGCGGGCTGTTGAGCTGATTGAGAATCGGCTGATTGATGGGCGCCGGAAATAAATTATGATCGACCAGCCAGCCTTCCAGTTCAAAACCGGTTGAGGTGCTGGGATCATTGAAATGCTGTTGTTCGAGCATCTCGCGTAGAATGTCGGTCTCTGCGCTTAATCGCTGCTGGAACTCGGTAAAATCATCATTGCTGAAGACGGTTTTATTAATTTCCTGGCCCATGGCTGTCGTTCTGTCGATGATAAAAGGGGGGTCGGACACTGCGTTGCAATGCCGGGCCTGTGCGATTGAATCAATCACTTACACCTTACGGCTAAAATGTTCGAAATATCAATAATGATTTAATTGTTAGTCTTAGCGAGATTAGGCGTGTTGATGTGAGTCAACCGCCGCTCACTAGCCAACCAGCGAGCCATCTCGTATCTAATCGTGTCAGGAGAAAGTCTCATGCCCAAACTCAGAATTTTAATCATGCTCTGTTTGCTTTTGAGCAGCGGAAGCAATTATGCAGAATCGGGGGCTGCAAATCGTGTTGCCAGAACCGGTTATGAGGTCGATGGCAGAACCTCGGCTTCGGTGTTGGCCGCACAACGAAGTCACGCGGTTTCCAGTCAGGATCAGACCTTGTT
>CAIUWU010000189.1 GCA_903902945.1 uncultured Pseudomonadota bacterium | reverse complement strand
TGACTGAGCAATGGTCGGATAACCGGCGCGAAGTCAAAGTTGGCGAGCCGCTTACCCGCACCATTACCCTGACTGCCAAAGGCAGCACCGTTGCCCAATTGCCAGAATTAATGCCGGCGACGACGCTGGATGGCATTAAAACTTATCCCGATCAGCCGCAACTACAGGAACAGAAACAGCCGGACGGTTTACTGGCCAGCCGTACCGAAAAACAGGCTTTGATTGCCACTAAAGCTGGCAACTATCAGCTGCCTGAGCTGGTGATTCCCTGGTTTAACACGCGCACCGGTAAACAGGAGCTGGCGCGTTTGCCGGCGGTAACGATCACAGCACTGGCGGTGGCGGAGGCAGAAGCAGAAGTGCCCTCACCGCCGTTGGCCGCCACAGAGTCGAAAGCGGCTGACAATGACGGCGCTGAGCAAATACGCTTTTGGCAGGCGTTATCAGTGTTTCTGGCAGCGGGCTGGTTTTTGACTGTGCTATGGCTGCTGGTCAGAAACAAGCCGGGTTTGCTGGCGGCTGATGACGGTAATAAACCGGTTCCCCGGCAGCTAAATCAGCAAAACGCCCGTCAGTCTTTGCAGCAGGCTTGTCAGCAACATCAGCCCCGGTCAGCCAGACAGGCGCTGCTCGACTATTTTGCTGCCGATAATCTGGCACAGATTGCTGCCCGCGCGCCTGAGTTGGCAGAGCCGCTTGCCGGGCTGGGACAGCATTTATATGCGGCACAGACGCAAAGTTGGCAGGGCGACCGGCTGTGGCAAGCGTTTCTGGCGGTTGAAAGCCGCAGCCAATCCGCAGCCAAACCTGCTGACAGCTCGCTTGAGCCTTTATTTAAAATCTAGTTTTTGATTGACAGGATAATCCACCATGCTTGACTGGCAGCAGATAGACACCGTTTTGCTGGATATGGACGGCACCTTGCTGGATCTGAATTTTGATAATCATTTCTGGCAGCGTTTCGTGCCGTTAAAGTTTGCCGAGTTGCATGGTTTGTCGCCTGAACAGGCCACACAGCAACTGGCACCGCGTTTCCGGGCGATGGAAGGCAAGCTGGAATGGTATTGTCTGGATTACTGGAGTAAGCAACTGCAACTGGATATCGCCGGGTTGAAACAGGAGGTTGCCGGCCTGATTGCGATTCACCCCCATGTGGTCGAGTTTCTGGAAGCGGTCCGCGCTGCCAACAAACGTTTACTGTTAGTGACCAATGCCCATCGTGACAGTTTGGATCTGAAAATGGAAAAGACCTGTCTGCAGCTGTTTTTTGATCAGATCATTTCTTCGCATGATTACGGTCTGGCCAAAGAACAGCAGGGATTTTGGCAGAGGCTGGAAGATAGTCACCAGTTCGAGAAATCCACCACACTACTGGTGGATGACAGTCTGTCGGTATTGCGCTCGGCACGGCAGTTTGGCATTGCTCATCTGGTATCGATCAGCAAGCCGGACAGTACCGTGCCGGTGCGCGAGATTACTGAGTTTCCGGCGGTGGAGGATTTTCGGGCGCTGATGCCGGGGCTGCAGAGTCGGCTTTAGGTTTTGCGGCTCTGGGCGGTCTGGGACTGCCGGGTTTGCCGGGCTGGCGTTCCTGGCGTTTATGCGGCTGACTGACCCGTTCTCTGGGTTGTTTGTGTTCAGGCTTGATCACATCGCTAGCCAGCAGTTCATCGCTGATGCTGTCGACCGGCAGTTTCTCACCGATATAGTCCTCAATATCCGGCATCGAGTAAGCATATTCTTCGCAGATAAAGCTAATCGCTACTCCGCTGGCGCCAAAGCGGGCGGTTCTGCCTATCCGGTGAACATAATCTTCAACATCCTGAGGCAAGTCGTAATTGAACACATGTGAAACATCAGGAATATGCAGGCCACGGGCGGCAACGTCGGTGGCAATCATCAGCGTGACGCGGTTTTCCTGAAAGTCATTCAGCAGACGCTGACGCTTTTCCTGAGGCACATCGCCGCTGAGCAGCGCGGTTTTATGGCCATTGGCTTGCAGATAGTCGTCCAGTTGTTCGGCGGTGCGTTTGGTATTGACGAAAACGATGCTGCGTTGCGGTTGATGCTGTTTCAGCAGGCCCAGTAACAACGGAATTTTCTGTTCATTGGATGGACAGTAGGCCGATTGTTTGATCGCTTTAGAGGTCACTTCCTCGGTTTCGATTTTGACCAGTACCGGATTGTTCATGTGTTCGTAAGCCAATTCTGTCACTTTATAAGACAAGGTGGCAGAGAACAGCAGATTCAGCCGTTTTTCCGGTGGCGGCATCCGCCGCAGCAGGTAACGAATGTCTTTGATGAAGCCCAGATCAAACATGCGGTCGGCTTCGTCCATCACCGTGACCTGGATGTTGTCCAATTTCAGGGCGCCCTGTT
>CAIUWU010000188.1 GCA_903902945.1 uncultured Pseudomonadota bacterium | reverse complement strand
GGATTAATCATGTTTAGATCAATAGCGAGTGCTTTACTGCTGACAGCAGGTTTGACCGCCATGACCGGAGCAGTTTCCTACGTTTTTTGAGAAATGCAAGTCATTGAAAAGATATGATTTTTATCTTATTAGTAAACTCAGATGCTTAGCGCCAGATGTTAATGTTGATTGCTAAATAAATCCGCGCTGAGACGGCCTGCTTTAGACTGAGCTGCGAATGATTTCCGCCAGACGGCGGACCCCGGGGCCGGCACAATCAGGATTGGCCAGAATCAAGTACAAAGGGACTTCAATCACACCGCCTTCGCGCAAGGCTAGCGGTTTCAGTATGCCGGATTCGAGTTGCTGGCGGATATGGGACTCTGGTAACCAGGCAAAACCGTATCCTAGAACAACGGCCTGAATCGAAGTGGCTACCTGGGTAACGGTCCAGCGCTGATTGACGTCAACCGACACCGCCTGCTGGTCGCGTTTACTCCCCGAGTCGCGTACCACTACATGCCGGTAATCACGCAAATCACTATCAGTCAGTTGGTGATCTAAATGATGCAGCGGGTGGTTGGCATGCGCCACCGCAATCAGGCGGATGCGCATCAATAAATCGCCCAGAAATTCTGGTGGTTGCTGCGGGGCAATCACCAGATCGGCGGCACCTGTAATTAATGCATCCGCAGTGCCGCCGAGCACTGATTCGATCAGCTCAACCCGGGTGTGAGGGCTTTCGGCGCTAAAACGATCCAGGCAGCCTAACAGCAGATCAACCGGAAACAGAATTTCGGCCGCGATGTGAATATCGGCTTCCCAGCCGGCAGATAAGGTATGGGCGGCTTTTTCGAGATCACTGGCTTCTTTTACCAGTGCCAGCGCACGCCGGTAGAGCATTTGTCCGGTTGCGGTAAGAACGGCTTTACGGCCCTGAATTGCAAAGGCTTTCACACCCAGTGTCGTTTCAATTTTCTGAACGGCATAGGTTACCGCTGACTGACTTTTATGCAGTTTGCCTGCTGCCTGAGCATAACCACCGGCCTCAACGACCGTAATCAGTGAGCGCCATTGTTCCAGGGTAATATCCGGTGCCATTTATTTATCTGATTAATAGATTGATTGAAGCGGATTATTATACTTTTTTATCAATTTAATAAGGGGTTTAATGGCTGCACTTTTAGTGAAAAAACACTATTAATGACAACCCGGCAACTATTTAATCGGAGCTATCAGACCATGAAACGATGGACCTACTTAACCCTGGCCGCAGCTGTTTCGATGCCCGTTTATGCGGCACCGGAAACCTATGCCATCGATCAAGCCCACACCTATCCGCGTTTTTCTTACAGCCATTTGGGCTATTCAATACAGCAAAGTCGTTTTGATCAAACCAGCGGAACTATCGTGATCGACCGGAACGCTCAAACCGGTTCGGTTAGTATTGTGGTCGATACCCGCTCTGTCGATACCGGGTCAGCTGTATTTAATGAGCATATTCAAGGCGCCGATTTTTTAGATACGTCGCACTATCCGACAGCAACGTTTAATGCCAGTAAAGTGCATTTTGCCGGTGACAAACCGATTTCAGTAGAGGGGATTCTGACGCTTAAGGGTATTAGTAAACCGCTGACTCTTACCATTACATCGTTTCAGTGCATGTTGCATCCGATGCTGAATAAAGAGGCCTGTGGTGCCAATGCGACGGCGGTAGTCAAGCGCTCTGACTTTAATATGGGTAAATATGCGCCTCTGGTCGGCGATGAGGTGACCCTGACCATTGCGGTTGAAGCAGTCAAACCCTAAGCCAGGAGCAAACCATGTCTAAACGCAGTTTGCAGCAAGTGATTACCCCGCTAGCCACCAGCGATGGTGGCGGAGTGAAGTTGTTACGCAGTTTGGGGCAGCAGCAGACGCTGCGCTGGGACCCGTTTCTGATGCTGGATGAGTTTTCATCGACCCATGCCGAGGACTACATCGCAGGGTTTCCCGATCATCCGCATCGGGGCTTTGAAACTGTAACCTATATGCTGGATGGCCATATGCTGCACCGTGATCATCTGGGGCATCAGGGGCATTTACGCAGCGGCTCGGCACAATGGATGAGTGCTGGGCGCGGCATTATTCATTCTGAAATGCCGCAGCAGGACAGTGGCCGGATGCGCGGTTTTCAGCTTTGGATCAATCTGCCCGCCAAAGACAAAATGCAGCCCGCTGCTTATCTGGATATTGACCCGGAGCAGATTCCGCTGATTGCGCTGAGTCAGGGCGGGCAGCTAAAAATTATCGCTGGTCATGTGACGGTTGACCAGCAGCAGCTGGCGGGTCCGATTCAGACGCAGAGTACTGAGCTGCTATTTCTCGATGTCCGGCTGCCGCCCGCTACACAGCTGACCTTGCCATTGAAACAGACCGATAACGCCTTGGTTTATCCTTATGAAGGACCGTTGGTGATAGCTTCTGAAACTGAATCGGGCTTACTGGAAACGCATCAGGCCGGATTGCTGTCTGCCGGTGACAGTCTGACATTGCAGGCCGGTAGTGAAGCAAGTGCTTTTCTGCTGCTGGCCGGCAAGCCACTCAGGGAGCCGGTGGTACAGCATGGTCCTTTCGTGATGAATAGCCGTGAAGAAATTGAGCAGGCGATAGCTGATTATCGCAATGGTCGGTTTGTGTGAGCAGGGTTGCGATCAGCAAGCCGTGCGCCGAATTGCCAGTGGCGCGGATGCCAGTCTGGTTTATTCCCCACGGCGGTGGCCCCTGTTTTTTTATGCAATGGCAGCCGGCAGATACCTGGCGCAAAATGGGTCAGTTTCTGACAACGCTGCCGGAAACTCTGCCCTGTCGCCCCGTGGCAATTGTGATGATTTCGGCGCACTGGTTGGCACCGTTGTTTACGGTGACGAGTGGTGCACAGCCGCCACTGATCTACGACTATTATGGCTTTCCGCCCCATACCTATAGCTTGCGCTATCCGGCGCCGGGTATGCCGCAACTGGCAGAGCAAGTCATAGATTTACTGACTCAGGCGGGGCTGGCGAGCAAAAGCGATTCTCGGCGCGGCTTTGATCACGGCATGTTCATTCCGCTGAAACTAATGTTTCCTGATGCGCAGATTCCGGTGATTCAGTTGTCGCTGCATCACGGCCTGGATCCGCTGCAGCATTTTCAGGCCGGCCAGGCGCTGGCTGCTTTGCGTGATGTCGGTGTGCTGCTGATTGGTAGCGGCATGAGCTTTCATAATATGCGCGGTTACGGTGACCCGCGTTTCGGGCCGATTTCCGATCAGTTCGATGACTGGCTAACCGCCACGGTCGAAGCCGAGCCACAACGGCGTCGGCAGGCGCTGTTGCACTGGACTCAGGCACCGTCGGCTGGTCTTTGTCATCCGTCGGGCGCAGAAGAACATTTGCTGCCGCTGATGGTGGTCGCTGGCGCCGCAGAACAGGATAATGCCAAGCGGGTATTTTTCGACCGGGTGCTTGAAACCACGATTTCCGCATTTCAATTTGGCTAACCCATCGCAATATTGCCGTGGCCGGAGCAGTGCTTGATCTGGCGCGATCCGGGTAATCACATTACACTGCGCGGTCGCGATGCTGCTGGCTTGGTCAACGGCATTCTCGCTGTCCGGTCACAGCCAACTAGGGTTTGCTGGCGGCCATGATCTGAATCAAATCCAACTCAAGGAGCGCCAGTTATGGCTTTAATTTCATTGCGGCAATTGCTGGATTATGCCGCCGAGCACAATTTTGCAGTACCGGCATTCAATGTCAGCAATATGGAGCAGGTACAGGCCATCATGGCAGCAGCAGATGCCTGTGATAGTCCTGTGATCATGCAAGGTTCCGCTGGCGCTAATCGTTATGCCGGTGAAGTGTTTCTGCGCCATCTGATACAGGCGGCGGTTGAGCAATATCCGCAGATTCCGGTGGTCATGCATCGTGATCACGCTCCAAGCCCAGCGATTTGTGCGCAGGCGATTCAGTCAGGTTTCAGCTCGGTGATGATGGATGGTTCCTTGCTGGAAGATATGAAAACACCGGCCTCGTTTGACTATAACGTCGAGGTAAGCCGCCGTGTAGTCAGCATGGCCCACGCCTGCGGTGTGTCGGTGGAAGGTGAAATCGGTTGTCTGGGGTCGCTGGAAAACAGTGCCGATCACAGTCAGTTATTGACCGATCCTGATGAAGCAGTGGAATTTGTCAGGCAGACCGGCATCGATGCGTTGGCGGTTGCGATTGGTACCAGTCATGGTGCGTATAAATTCAGCAAACCGCCGACCGGTGAGGTGCTGGTGATCAGCCGGCTGAAAACCTTGCAGCAGCGCCTGCCTGATATGCATTTTGTAATGCACGGTTCCAGCTCGGTACCGCAAGACTGGTTGGAAGTGATTAATCAGTACGGCGGCGAGATTCCCCAGACCTATGGGGTGCCGGTCGCGGAAATTGTCGAAGGGATTAAATACGGTGTGCGCAAGGTCAATATCGATACTGATCTGCGGATGGCGTCGACAGGGGCGATACGCCGCTATATTGCCCAGCCGCAACATGCGTCTGATCTGGATGCGCGCAAAATCTATCAGGCGGCCCGAGAGGCCATGCAGGCACTGTGTCAGCAGCGTTATCAGGCCTTCGGTTCGGCCGGGCACGCCAGTAAAATCAAACCAGTTTCCCTGAGCGAAATGGCCAAACGTTATCAATAAACGTCAAGCCTCCCGCGACTCTTTTATGTGCAGCAAATCTGTTGGTTTGCCAATCTTTAAAAGAGTCGGAGGCTCACGGGCGTTTAGTTAGGTATCAAAGCGGTTTTATAGCAATTGCAGTACGGATCAAAGATGGTTTCCTGATGGTATCCGTAAGGCACCGGGGAATAGTAAGTCGGCGGCGGTGGTGCTGGCGCAGGTTGCGGCGGATAGTAATAAGTCGGCGGTGGCGGAGGTGGCGGGCTTGAATAGCTATATAAGGCACCGCCAACGATGGCTGAACCTATGATGGCAGGTAAAATCCAGTCGCTGCCGTGATGCCCGCCATGATGTCCGCCGTGATGGTGGCCGTCCCGGTCAGCCTGTACGCCGGCACTCAGGGAAAAGATAAGTACACCTAGTATCAATCTGTTCAATTAGACTCTCCAAAAATAGCCAAAACTATCGCATTGATAAATGCGGCGAAAATTATGACCGTAGCCAGGTGATTTGTCAGAGAAATTTTTGATCAAAGCAGAAGTGGCTCCCCCGGCACGGCTCGAACGTGCGACAAACGGATTAACAGTCCGCTACTCTACCGACTGAGTTACAGGGGATTAACAAGGATATGCAGATTTCAAGTCGTGGTGGGTGCTGAGGGGTTCGAACCCCCGACCCTCGCCTTGTAAGGGCGATGCTCTCCCAGCTGAGCTAAGCACCCGACTTAATTGAGCCGGCGATTCTAAACAATGTTCATCAGTTATGCAAACATAAAATCAGCAAATCTGAAAAAACCGCTTGTATCAGTCGGTAGTGCTGGCAATGATGTTATGAATTTTTTTGCTGCCGATGGCCATGATCACCAGGATAAACGGGATGGAAGCGCCTTCAACCAATTCGGGATTGATATGCCAGCCCAGGCTGTGCAGCATTTCTGCCATTTTGCCGACCAGACTGGCTGCGTAATAGGTAATAGCCACCATAGAAATG
>CAIUWU010000187.1 GCA_903902945.1 uncultured Pseudomonadota bacterium | reverse complement strand
CTTTGTTGGATAAATCGACTAATCTCGATAACCCCATCCAGTGCCAACCCTGCGAAGTCTGCCATCATGCCCCTCGCGCTCAATGCTTCCGATCTCAATTCAGCAACCGCCATTCCACGGCTTCATCTAAAGCCAAGAGGCTTGGTCAATTTTTAGTCAATCTAACTGTCATCCAGTTGTCACAATGGCTAAGGGAAAAAGCCACGCGACAATTAACAGGCTTATCCACAGCTTTTGGGGATAAGTGATCATCAGCGTAGTGGAGCAGAGCGATTTTTAAAATCTGGTTTTCAAGCCCGGCATGGCATTATTGGTCGCTTTAGATATACACTGTCCTGTGTATATCATTTAGTAATGGGAGAGACTCATGCAAGTTGCAAAATGGGGTAATAGTTTGGCGATCCGCTTGCCCGCCACGGTGGTAGAGGCGTTAGCGCTGAAAGAAGGCGATGATATTGACGTGCATATCGCCGGTGAACGACTGTTTGAACTGGAGAAAAAACCCTCCGCACAAGCATTGTTAGCCAAGTTGCATCAATATCGCGGGCGCTTACCGGCTGATTTCAAGTTTGACCGTCTGGAAGCCAATGAAAACCGCTAAGCCATTTTTCGATACCAATGTCTTGCTGTATTTGCTGTCCGAAGACACTCAAAAAGCGGACCGGGCTGAAGCCGTCATTGCCTTGGGCGGGGTGATTAGCGTACAGGTCTTGAATGAGTTTGCGTCGGTGGCTTCGCGTAAATTAAAGATGTCATATGCCGAAATCCGCGAAACCTTATCGATTATCCGTAGCGTCTGTGACACGCGAGTCTTAACGGTTGCCATTCACGAACAAGGCTTGGCAATTGCCGAGCAATTTGGCTTTTCGCTGTACGACAGCCTAATTGTCAGCGCGGCGCTGGATGCCGGTTGTTCGATGCTGTATTCAGAAGATATGCAGCATGGTCAGGTTATTGGTTCGTTGCTTATTCATAATCCGTTTTTACCTGATTTTCCCAACTAAGGAGTTGTCATCATCACCGCGCATGAGTATCTGGGAAGATTTGTCGTTGTTGCCTGCCGTCGGCTTGCTAAACCACTTAGGGATCCCCGCGTGCGTGGGGAAGACCGTGCAAACCTATTGATGATGCGTTACTGCAATATTTGTTGCCGTTAGGGTGGAACAGGGGGTTGAAGTCCATTCGTACGAAAATGACCGGTTTCGGACAGCCTTTAAAAGGAATGTACTAAAGTAGGCTAATTGAATTACGGACATGTGTTATAATTCGTACATCCTTTTCGGACGGAATTAGCGCATGTCACGCGTCTTTGCTTACTGTCGAGTGTCGACCACAGACCAGACTACCCAAAATCAAAACCTGGAAATTCAATCTGCCGGTTTTGCCATTCAGCCAAATCGTTTGATTGAAGAAAGCATCAGCGGTTCAGTCGCGGCTAAAGAACGACCGGGGTTTAATAAACTGATCGACCGGATGGAAGCGGGCGATGTATTGGTGGTGACCAAGCTGGATCGTCTCGGTCGTAACGCTATGGATGTCAGGGCTACTGTCGAGCACCTTTCTGATTCCGGAGTGCGGGTCCATTGTCTGGCGTTAGGCGGGGTTGATCTAACCAGTTCTGCCGGCAAGATGACCATGCAAGTGATCGCAGCGGTCGCCGAGTTTGAGCGTGACCTGTTGATTGAGCGAACCCAAGCGGGCATTAGTCGGGCGAAGACCGCGGGTAAACAGTTTGGTCGTCCGCCGGCGCTCAATGCGGAAGCGCGTGCTGAAGTTGTAAAACGATTAGCCGCTGGCATTAATATTTCGGAATTGGCTCGGGAATTTAAAACCACCCGGCAAACCATTATGCGTATACGGGATGCGGCGTTGAAACCACCACAATCTGAAAATTCGGGCCACTCTTCTGGGGAGTAAGTAATGAATCATGTGTATTTGGAGCGGCATGATGACAATGACAACATGCATCGTTTTTATCAGATGTTTGTGACGCCAGGCTTGTTTGACGATTGGTCATTGGTTAAAGAATGGGGCCGAGTAGGGTCGCCCGGCACAGTCAGAACGGAGTGGTTTAACAGCCAGGACGAAGCCATCACGGCCGGGATTAAGTTATGTGCCGCCAAATGTAAAAAGGGTTATCACACCCTTCATGCAGTAAAATAATACGAAGCTGTTATATCTCCAATGGAATCCTGGGCTGATCAAATTGGAATGTTTGATAACCATTGGCAGATACAACGCCAAGAGGCGGATAGGATCTCACCCCCCTCGCCAATTATTTTTTGAAAATTGCAAATGTCCATAAAAGAAAACCAGATAGAGCAAGGCTTAATTCAAAAGTTAACCGATCTTAAATATACGCATCGCCCAGAAATTCGCGACCGCGAATCACTTGAGAAAAATTTCCGCAACAAATTCGAGACACTTAATCGAGTTAAACTAACGGATTCAGAATTCGCCCGTCTGCGCGACGAAATCGTCACCGCTGACGTTTTCACCGCCGCCAAAGCCCTACGCGAGCGTAATTACTTTCAACGTGAAGACGGCACCCCGTTACATTACACCCTGGTCAATATCAAAGACTGGTGCAAAAACGACTTTGAAGTCATCAACCAGTTGCGCATCAATACCGACAACAGCCACCACCGTTATGACGTGATTTTGCTGATCAACGGCGTGCCGGTCGTGCAGATTGAGCTGAAAACCCTCCAGGTCAGCCCGCGCCGGGCGATGGAACAAATCGTCGAGTACAAGAACGACCCCGGCAACGGCTATAGCAACACGCTGCTGTGCTTCATGCAGTTGTTTATCGTCAGCAACGAAAGCAATACCTATTACTTTGCCAACAACCACAACCAGCACTTCAGCTTTAACGCCGACGAACGCTTTTTGCCGATTTACCAACTGGCCGACGAAGCCAACCAAAAAATCGCCCACCTGCACGACTTTGCCGACAGCTTTCTGGCCAAATGCACACTGGGCCAAATGATCAGCCGCTACATGGTACTGGTCGCCAGCGAGCAAAAGCTGATGATCATGCGTCCATACCAAATCTATGCGGTCAAGGCGATTGTCGATTGCATCCACCAAAACCGGGGCAATGGCTACATCTGGCACACTACCGGCAGCGGTAAAACCCTTACCTCGTTTAAAGCCTCCACCTTGCTCAAAGATAACCCGGACATTGAAAAATGCCTGTTTGTGGTGGACCGTAAAGATTTGGATCGGCAAACCCGTGAGGAATTCAACCGCTTCCAGGAAGGTTGCGTCGAAGAAAACACCAACACCGAAACCTTGGTGCGGCGCATGCTCTCTGAAGACTACGCCGACAAAGTGATCGTCACCACCATCCAAAAGCTCGGCCTGGCACTGGACGAAAACAGCAAGCGCAACCAAACCAATAGCCAAAAAGGCAAGCCCACTTACAAGCAACGCCTAGAACCGTTACGCGACAAGCGCGTCGTGTTCATCTTCGACGAATGCCACCGTTCGCAATTCGGCGAAAACCACAAAGCCATCAAAGAATTCTTTCCAAAAGCCCAATTGTTCGG
>CAIUWU010000186.1 GCA_903902945.1 uncultured Pseudomonadota bacterium | reverse complement strand
TTGTTACTCATGGTCACCTCTGATAGCAGTATAAATTCTGCCTTTAGAAGTGTCCGGGATTATTAGACCATTTCATATCTCTGGGAGTTAGTTGAAAAAGGCTTGTTCAGGTCAGATTTATATTTTCGCTTAAATACCATCATTCTTGAAATTCCTGCGCTCAGGCAGAGACGTGATGATATTTCTTTACTAGCCAATGCCTTTTTGAAACGTACCGCCGTTGCCAATAACCTGCCGCTTACAAGCCTTTCCAAAAAAGCTCTTGAGGTTATGCTGCAGTACGAATGGCCTGGCAATATTCGTGAATTGAAAAACCATTGTGATCGATTGGCCATCTTATTACCCGGCAAGGTGATCAAGCCTGAAAATCTCCCGGCAGAACTACACAACAAGCAAGAACAGGGTGAGGACTCATTTTTCGATCTGCCCGAAGTGGGGATTAATCTCGATGAGGTGGAAAAAGACTTGATCATACAAGCCATGTCGAGAACCCAGAATAACAAAACCCGGTCTGCGCGATTGTTAGGTATTAGTCGCGATGCCTTGAGTTATCGTTTGCAAAAATACCAAATCGCAGTCTGAAGCAGCAATGAGGTTAAAGAGTTCGGCTCTGGCGGCTTTTATTCTGCTGGTTTTGCCAACGCCGGGCAACACCGATATCTACAAAATTATCCGACCCGATGGCAGAACAGTGTTTACCGATCGTCCTGAGGGTAATGGTCGTTACCAACTGTATTTAAGTACGCGCCAGAAGAGCTATCGTCAGGATTTAAAGCAGGCGACTGGTAATCGTGAAAAGTTGTTGCCCTACATCCAGGCTGTGGCCAGTCGGCATCAAATTGATGCCGAGTTGCTGCATGCCATCATTCACACCGAATCGGCCTACAACCCTCTGGCCGTCTCCCGGGCGGGTGCTATCGGCCTGATGCAACTCATGCCTGCTACTGCCCGGCGTTATGGGGTCAATGACCCCTATGATATACAACAAAATCTGGAGGGCGGAGTTCGCTATTTAAAAGACCTACTGCAGCTGTTTAAACAAGATTTACGTCTGGCGCTGGCCGGCTACAATGCTGGTGAGGGTGCTGTCATCAAATATCAAAATCATATTCCGCCGTATCCCGAAACCCGTGAATATGTTGACCTGGTCATGCGTCGACTCGGCGCGTGAGGCATCAGTCACCCCTTCTATATTTTTATAAGCTGCTTGCCAAGCTGGATTGTTGCTTGGCCGCGTATTTTCCAGCTGCAAAGTCTTATTGAGGCATATTGCCCGGCAAAATTAAAAACCCGGTTAATTAAAATTATTTAAAAACAATGTCTTGGGGTGTGGGTATGCGGGAAATGGTGAAATTGGGTGTGAACTGTGTGTTTATGCTAAGCGTTTCAACGGCTGGTAGCTATGTTCTATTTTAGGTTATTGATTTTAAAGGAATAAAAAAGTTGGCACGAAAATAGCTTTAGTAACAGTGCTTTTGTGGATCACATGAAGGCATTATTTAATCTAACTAAACAGAGGATTGTTAATGAACTACACGATTGCTTCTCGCAAACAACAAGCGGGTATGACCATGATTGAATTGACCGTGGTGATGCTGGTTATGGTCGCCATGGCAGGTGTTGCTGTCCCTTATGTTGCAGGCATGGCGGATAAGGCTCATGATTCCACAACGGCTTCAACCATTAATCAATTGAACCAAACGATTGCCAAATTTAGAACCGATCATAATGCGTTGCCAGAAAGATTGGAAACTCTGACTAACGCCAGTGGCGTTCTCAATTTGATTTCTAAAACTAATTATGCAGACAGTATTTTGGTTGCAGAAAACTTGACGGATGTTGAGGCAAAATCTTTAAAACGTGCTGGTATGACGCAAGTGATTAAAAACGTTCTCTCTCCTCAGAATGGCAATCAAACTTACGGGGCAACTAAAAATGCTGACTACTCTCCTAATGCTGCAATAGACGTTGCAGCGAATTTGAGTGTCGCTAAATTGACTGATCTCGATAATACACACATGTGGGGTGGGGCAACTGTTGCTCAACAATTATCTTACGCGTTTGGTGGTACTCCAGAGAGCTATCAAGTCTATGATGGAACTGACGGATGCTACAGCTATATTGGTATGGGTATCGGCGATGATAGCGAATTGATTGGTAAAGGGCTGCAGTCGGCACCGGTGTTGTTTGTGCCTAATGGTGACTTTAATCCTGAAAAAGCCTATTCGCGATTCATCGCAATCTTTAAAGTTCAAGCGTCAGAAAATGCTGAGAAAGATTGCTCTGATCAAGCTCAACCTGCTTCTTTCGTAGGTGCTGTTGCCAATATGGATTTTGGCCGTCTGATTGGTTCGGCTGCTAGCCAGCAATGGTCTTCTTCAAGCGCCAGAATGAACAATTAATGTTCAGCAAGCGTTCTATACGCGCGTGATCTTAGAAAGGTGGCTGCGGCCACCTTTTTTTATGACCAAAATTTGAGGTATGCAGTGATTAAAATGGATATTGATTTCCACGGCCAATGGAGTGTGTGGTCTGTCATGTGGTCGTTGAGTTTGATTTTGGCTATGCTATTGATGATGCAGGCGAATGGCCAGGACGAACATCTGATGTTCCAGTGGATGGGGCAGTTGATGTTGCTGTTGCTGCTGCTCTGGGTGCTGCTGCAATCCCGCCAGGTGCGGGCGGTAGAGCATGGACGTTTGCCCGTTGCTTTAGTGGCGCTGTGGTTATGGATGGGGTTGTCGGTGTGCTGGGCAAGTGCCAAGACCGATGCCGTTTTGGAGTGGATGGCTTTCAGCACCGTCTTGCAGGCAGTGTTGATCAGTTCGCGCCTGAGTTTGGTTGGTAGTGTCAGATTACAGCAAGCGGCAGTGGTTTTACTGTTGGGTATGGTGGGGCATACGCTGTATCAAGGCTTGGGGCTGGGTATTCAGCGTCCGGGTGGTTTTTTTGTTAATAACAGCAATTCCCAGGGCATCGTATTGGTGAGTTTATTGTTGGGGGTGGTTGCGGCGAATCTGGGTCGACCACAACATTCCCGGGGCTTGGGCGGGCTGATAGTCCTGGCGGTGATGGCGATTTGTTTGCAAGGTGGACGCGGGCCTTTGCTGGTCTTGTTAAGCCTGGCTTTGGTCGTGATGGTCCTGGCTCATCGGATGTTGCGCTGTAGTCGGCAGCAATTATCCTGGACGGCGGGTTGTCTCGGATTGGGGCTGCTCTTGGGGTATGGCTTGAATAGCGAGTTGTTGCTGCGCTTGGCTGGCTTTGCCCATGAATGGCATGATGCTCCAGGGAAGCTTGGATCGGGACGCGCCAGTTTGTGGATGGCGGCCTGGTATCTGTATCAGGATCATGCGCTGTTAGGAGTGGGGTTTAATAACTACCATCTCTATTATTTTCAATATGCCGATCCGCAGCAGGTCGATGTGTCAGCGGGTAATTTTGTTCACAATGATTATTTGCAAATGTTGGTGGAATTGGGCCCGGTGGGTGGGTTGCTGACGCTGGCATGGTTAGGTCATTTTGCCAAAATCAGCCGTCGGCTGCTGCTGGCTGAACGCACCCAGGTCAGATTTGCCTTGCCGTGTCTGGTGGGCGCATGGGCTATTCTGTTGCATGCAGGCATAGACCATAATTTGACCAATGAACCCCTGCTAATGTTGCTGGCCTTGATGATGGGGCCTTGTTACCAGTGGTATGCGCAGTTAACTGTCCAATCTCAAGCCGGCCGGAAACTGGGTCGTGGACAAGGGGTGCTGGCAGCGGGCTATGGCATGGTGTTGGTCTATTGGATTGTGGCTTATTCGATGGCCTACAACTTTGAGCGCCAGCCTCCGCAAGAGCCATTGCTCCGGGTAGCAGGGTTGCAACGCCTAATGACAGTAATGCCCCTGAACGATGTTTATCGGGCTAATCTAGCCGGTTATATTTTGCATTTAATCAAACAAGAGCCAGGCACCGTCAATCCTGAACAGCAGCAGCAATTGTTAACCTACGCCGGTCAGCAAATTGATTCAGCCTTGCAATTAAATAGCGGACAGTGGCAGTTTTTACAAATCAAAGCCGGTGTCAGTGAAATGCTGGGACAACCCCAGCGTGCCACTGACTATATGCAGCAGGCTTTGCTCAAGAATCCCGTGCAAATAAAGCTGAGGCTGGAGTATGCGCGTTTATTGTTGTCTCAACATCAGCCGGAACGAGCCAAAGTGGTTTTATTAAACGCTTTAGGCCGCAAACAAATTGTCAGTGTGTCGCTGTTGTCTACCTATTGTGAATTAATCGATAAACACTGGCCGACACAGCCTGGCTGGCAGAAGGTAAGCGGCGATTTGCGTACGACTGCGGCATTTTATGCGCGTGATGTGGCGGTGTTGGATAAAACTTTTTATCTGTCTATGCCAGAAATAAGCGCTAGATTGGTGTGATGGTTACGGCATTTGCCGCGGTAAAAGCGCAATAACCAAAAGTGAAAATCGATAAATATCAGTGTGTTGCGGTTTGTCTTGATAAGAATGCGGGTTTTTGGTGAAAGTTGTGGCTTTGTGCTTAGTGAATATTCTGTTTGAAAGGATGGTCTGATTTCAAACGGTTGATTTATTGAAGTAAATATAGATGGCATCTTAATTGCTTAGGTGAAGAGATTATTAACTTTACGGCTACTGGAGAATCGGAATGAGGGTGTTTGGTGCGCTTAATTGGTATGCAATTCACCGGAGCGATTAGTAATAATGACACCGTGGTCATCCTGGGTAAGGCATACGCAATACAGGGTTTTGATACTGAGTACGCTGCTGGGGTGGGCGGTGACATGGCAACTTATGCTGATACCTGCAAGCTGGCTGGCTCTGGTATTGGTGTCATTGGTTTTGCTAGTCATGGCATGCAGCGGCATTAAAGATTTATTTGTGCCTAAACCCATCCTGCTACCAATAGCATGGGGGGGGGCTGCAAATTATACATCCCCGGTTTTTTGGTGCGGATAGTGGCATGTTTATTTGCCAGTGTCTGCTGCTGAGCTTGGTTGTGCTGGCAGTGGGACAGGTCCCAAAGTTATGGCAACGCAGTACAGTTTGTTGGGAACTAGCAAGTGCCATAGCCGGTATTGCATTAGCTGTGGCTTTGGTCGACCTAAGCTCATTCCTGACAGGATTAGGTGTGGCGATGCATCTGCAACAGAGTGTTTGGCCTTGGCTCGGTTTGATAGCCTTGAATAGTCTATGGCAGCAAGCGCATCAAAGTCAGCGTTATCAGTATTGGGGGGTGACAGTGGTGGTGCTGATAGGGAAGGGACTCAGCTGGAAAATGGCGGATATTTATGCGTTGTTACTAGTATTGTATCTGTTGAGCAAAACTATGTTAGATAGGAAAAGTTGGGGATATTGGGCCTGCTTATGTCTGATGCTGCCGACAGCAGTAGACACTGCTTGGGGTGAGCGTGCTGTAGCAGTCACATCAAGTCGGCCCGCCCTAGTGATGCTTGTAGAGCAGGTGCAATTACTCCAAGGGATCATCAATATCTGGTTTAGCAATCCCTGGTTGGGTATAGGTATGCATGGTTTGGAATCGGCTTGGTTAGCTCATGGCGCGCTGGTACCATTCAGCAATCCGGACTTACTAAGACAGCAGCTGGGGTCGCCATGGATAGTGCTGGTTGAAAACGGGATTATTGGTCTAGCGCTGGCAGGCGCCATGATCTATTGCTTTTGGCATGCAACCAAACATGTCGATCAGCATCACCAACAGCAGCAGTATTTTTATCAGATCAGTATCTGGATGATGTTGTTTCATGCCATGGATTATGACGACGCCTATCAATTTGGATGGTTATTCCTGTGCTTAAGTCTGTTAACCCTGCATAGCCAACAATACTGGCAAATAACAGGCTTAGCAGCGCGCGTGGCTGGCGGTTTGTCGGCGATGCTACTGCTAGTAATAAGCATCTACATGCTGATGGTTGTCAGCAATAATCCATATTCAAGTCGACAGAAAGACGCTGAGCAATGTAGTGGATCAGTAGCAGTGATCGCGAGGACAGGAGTCTAGTCTTGAAAACAACAGGAATGCGGCCGCTTGCTGCAGCTTTAAAAATCGAATTTGCCCAATCCAATCTCGGGCTACAAAAAATTGGCAGCAAACATACACTGTTATTCATTAATGAAGAAAATACGCTAAGAATCGATGCCGATAGTCAAGGTGTTTTGATTAGTGACTTGGAAGTTATAGAGCAAGGTTGCAATTCACCGAACCAACTCCCCAAAGCCCTGAGCCGTATCCTGGATTTAACGCTCAGACCGCTGGAAAAATCGGTTTGGATATTGCCGGCTAAATTACCGTTGATGTCAATGACGTTGCCCATCCAGCAAGTAAGAGGCCTAGATGCTGACGTGCTTAAACAAGTGCTGCAATATGAAGCTGAAGGCATGACAGGACAGGCTATGTTTGCGCCACTTTCGATTTATAAACGCATCGAAACGGACGATGAGCAGATCGTTGAGTATTGGTATTCACAGCTAGAGCAATCAGTATGGGACGACATCAAAAAAATCCTAGCGGCACGTAAGACTAAGTTGAGAGCCATTGTTCATCCACTGTTATTGCCAGAGGCCATGAGTAGCGAGACGAAAACTTGGCTAAGGGTAGAAAACTGGAGCGATAAAACAATTGCGGTCGAAAAAAATGTGGAAAACAAACGCATATTGCTGATTGAGCATGACAGAGCTGATTGGAAGCTAGAGTTGGAGCAATGGTTGCTGGATAAAGATAGGCAGACTACAAGCGAACTGCTACTGACCGGTCGCTTGGAAATGCTGCCCAATACAGATGCAATTTTTGATCTCAACAATGAAGATGATGCGGCGCTCTGGTTAAGTAAATGGTCGCGAATTCTGAGCAGTAAACAGTTCGATGAGCTATTGCTATTTCAAGCGGCTGGCAAAATTAATAGCGATTTGTTGTGGATGGGTGTCTCAATACTGGCGGCGCTACTGTTGTGTGCACTGCATGCATTTTGGTTTCTGTGGCAGCGAGATGAACTTGATCGCGAAATTCAGCAACTGACACAGATTGAGAAACAGCTCAATGACAATAACAAACAAATAGCCGACCTGACCAAGGAGAAAGAGAATTGAAATGGTCTAATAATCCCGGACACTTCTAAAGGCAGAATTTATACTGCTATCAGAGGTGACCATGAGTAACAACAAAAAACACAATAGACCCAAATACAGCCTGGAATTCAAACAAGATGCCGCTAGATTGGTTCTTG
>CAIUWU010000185.1 GCA_903902945.1 uncultured Pseudomonadota bacterium | reverse complement strand
TCAAGAACCAATCTAGCGGCATCTTGTTTGAATTCCAGGCTGTATTTGGGTCTATTGTGTTTTTTGTTGTTACTCATGGTCACCTCTGATAGCAGTATAAATTCTGCCTTTAGAAGTGTCCGGGATTATTAGACCATTTCACTAATCCACTGATTGAGGCAAAACATTCTTTCCTTGACCGAGGCACTGGCTTTTCAAGATGAGGCCGAATTACTGATGGCCGACCGAGAGTTTTTACTGCCTTCTGTCGCAGTCATGAAGCTGGTTGCCAGTAGCACTTGTTCTGCTTATGACTGTGAATTTGTGGCTTTAGCTCGACAGCTAGCCGTTAAGCTGGTGACACAAAATAAAAAGCTGTTAAGGGCGTTTCCAGAAACTGCCATTAGCATTGACGCTTTCCTGCTTGGGTCAAAGCTTTAACTTTCGCTTTCAAGGTTAAATTATTTGGAAATAACGAAAAACAAAATTGGAATAGTAAATGCCAACGTTAAACTGGATCGGCAAGCAAGCCGTTGAAACCCATCACAAAGAAGTACCTTTCCACTTGTTATAACCCGTGCAGGAACTCTCCTGCGGCGATCCCAGCACAGGGAACTTGATCCGGTGTTTCCGATTCGGTATCGAGGCTGTGCTGTTTCTAGAATCAAACGGTTTGATTCAGCTGACTAATTACCGTTGCTGATTTGTCACCGCACTGACACGATTATCGGCGTAAGATGCCGGGAACTTCTTTAAATAGCTCTCGATTGCTGATGAACACACCCGGTTTGCGCTATGAAAAATTCGCCAGTATTGGCGCTTTGTTTTTGCTGTTGTTCGCCTGTTATCAGGTATTACGGCCGTTCGTGTTTGATTTGTTATGGGCGGCGATTTTGTGTTTTGTCACCTGGCCTTTGTATAACCGGCTCAGACAATGGCAGCCGCGCCCCAACCGCGCGGCACTGATCATGGTATTACCGATTGCCATTTTGCTGCTGGCACCGTTTGCGATGGCAGCGCTGAGTTTTACCGATGACATTAATGGCATTCTGCAATGGCTGAGCAACCCGGATAACAGCTGGCCGGCTGCCCCGCAGTGGCTGGGCAGTCTGCCGCTGCTCGGTGACAGCGCGATTGACAGCTGGAATAAGTTGGCAAACGACTCCGGCCGTATCCTGGCGCTGATTCGCCAGTATGCGCTGAGCACCGGCAGCTGGCTGTTAAAACAAAGCCTGAATCTGGCAGCAGAACTGATGCACATGGGGCTGAGTATTCTGGTGCTGTTTTTTTTCTATCGCGATGGGGAACGGATCAGTCGGCATCTGGTGATTGCCTTGCAGCAACTGGCTGGCGAGCAAACCCAGCGAATTGTGAAAATCATCCATAGCAGTCTGCGCGCGGTGGTGTACGGCATTCTGGGCACCGCGTTAGCCCAGGCGTTAGCCTCGGTGTTGGGCTTTGTGATTGCCGGAGTACCCTATGCCTTTATTCTGGGAGTGGCGGCATTTTTTCTGATGATTATTCCGGCAGCCGGTACTTTGGTCTGGTTACCGTTTGCAGTCTGGTTTTTGATCAATGGTCAGGTCGGCTGGGCAATCTTCATTGCCGCCTGGTTTTTGCTGCTGGTCGGCACGCTGGATAACTGGCTCAGACCGATTTTAATCAGCCGCGAAGTGGAATTACCGTTTGTTTTAATCGTTTTTGGCATATTTGGTGGTTTAATAGCTTTTGGCTTTATCGGCGTGTTTCTCGGTCCGACTTTATTAGCCACTAGTTATGCGCTGGTTTTAGATTGGTTGATTCGCAAGGAGCAGGAAACGAATGAACACAGCAACAACTACGATTGATTTCGCCTTACGCGAAAGCTCTTTAGGATACATTTTGCTAGCGCTGAGTCAGCGCGGTGTCTGTACTATCACGCTGGGCGATCAGGCAGCCCCCCAAATTGAACATCTGCTGCAAAAATTCCCCCACGCCCAACTGAATAATGACCATCCCTTACTAAACCAGTATCTGGATCAGGTGGTGGCTTTTGTCGAAGCCCCGCAACAAAATCTCCAACTGCCACTCGATCTGCGTGGCACCCCGTTTCAGCAACAAGTCTGGCAGGCTTTACTGGCCATCCCGATTGGCAGCACCTCCACTTACACGACTATCGCCAGTCGTATCGGTGCGCCAGACGCGGTGCGGGCCGTGGCTTCGGCCTGCGCCGCCAATCCGGTTGCCCTGGCGATTCCCTGCCATCGGGTGATTACCAGCAACGGCAGTTTGTCCGGTTATCGCTGGGGTGTCGCCCGTAAAGCCGAATTACTGCGCCGTGAGGCCCTATACACCCATCCCGAGTCTTGAGCTCAGGCAAATTTAGGCTGTTGAGCCGATTTCGACTATAATCCCGGCCCATTTATGTGGCTATAGCGGCAAACTGCCTATAGCAGTTCTTAGATAAATCTGTGCATGCTCGGGCTTGAATATCCGCGGGCTGTACCTTGCGGAATTTGATAATGGATATTGCTTTACTAACCAAAGCCCTGATTCTTGGTATCGTTGAAGGCCTGACCGAATTCTTGCCCATCTCAAGTACCGGCCATTTGATTCTGGCCGGCGATTTACTGGCGTTTAACGACGATAAAGCCAAATTATTCAGCATTGTGATTCAGGTCGGTGCCATTCTGGCGATCTGCTGGGAATATCGGCAAAAAATTGCCAGCGTCATCTGTCAATTGCCCAGACAGGCTCAGGCACAAAAATTTGTCCTTAACCTGATCGTGGCGTTTTTGCCGCTGGCTATTCTGGGACTGTTGTTTGGCAAACATATCAAGGCGCTGTTATTCAAACCGATACCAGTGGCACTGGCCTTTATCGTCGGTGCCGTGGTGATTATCTGGGCTGAAAAACGCGAGCATAAAATCCGGGTTACCGATCTCGATGATCTAACTCTGCTTGATGCGTTGAAACTCGGTATCGCCCAGGCTTTTGCGCTGATTCCCGGCACCTCGCGTTCTGGCGCAACCATTATCGGTGGCCTGCTGTTTGGCCTATCGCGCAAGACGGCTACCGAGTTCTCGTTTTTTCTGGCGATTCCCACTTTGGTGGTTGCCAGTCTGTATGACCTTTACAAACATCGTGACTTATTGGCGCTGGCCGATGATGGTGTCATGTTTGCCGTTGGCCTGATCGCAGCCTTCATCAGTGCCCTGCTGGCGGTGAAAGGTTTGCTGCGTTACATCAGCCATCACAACTTTATTATTTTTGCCTGGTACCGGATTCTGTTTGGCCTGATTGTGATCGGCACCGCTTATAGCGGCGTGGTTGAATGGTCTGTGAACTAGGTTGTCTTTACATTTTTCGTTTTTGTTATTTAGGGTAATTTATGGCTTTGCCACTGTTAATGATTGTAATCGGCTTGATTATTCTGGTTTGGAGCGCCGATTTGTTTGTCGAAGGGGCTGCCGCCGTGGCCCGCTATCTGGGCATGTCGCCATTATTGATTGGGATGGTGATTATTGGCTTCGGCACCTCGGCACCTGAATTATCGGTGTCTGCCTTATCGGCATTGCAAGGTAATCCGGGTATCGCACTGGGCAACGCTTATGGCTCCAATATCACCAACATCGCTCTGATTCTGGGCTGTGTGGCGCTGATCAATCCCATTACCGTCCATTCGCAAATCATCCGTAAAGAATTGCCGATTCTGTTCATGGTGACCTTATTCGTAATCTTCCAGCTTTACGATGGTCATTTATCGCGCTTCGATGCCTTGTTACAACTGGCGGTGTTCGTGATGGTAATGGCTTGGATGATTCGTCAGGACCTCAAAAAACCCGACAGCTTTGAACAGGAGGTGGAAGAGGAACTGGAAGAACATGCCATGTCGATCAGTCAGGCCTGGATCTGGCTGATTGCCGGTCTGGCTTTGCTGGTGCTGAGCTCGCGGCTGCTGGTTTGGGGCGCGGTTTCGATTGCCCAGGATTTAGGCGTCAGTGATCTGGTGATTGGTCTAACGATTGTCGCGATTGGTACTTCATTACCGGAACTAGCTTCCTCGGTCGCTGCGGCGCGCAAAGGTGAACATGATCTGGCGCTGGGCAATATCATCGGCTCCAATCTGTTCAATACCCTGGCAGTGGTTGGTCTAGCGGGTTCGATTCATCCGCTGGATATTCCGGCTGAAATCATTCACCGTGACGGGCCATTGATGACGCTGCTAACCATCGCTCTGTTTGCACTCGGTTATAACCGCAACGGTGGCAATGGCCAGATCAGTCGTCTGGAAGGCAGCGGGCTATTAGCCGTTTATATTGCTTATAGCCTTTATTTGATTAATACCGTGGTGAGCGCTTAATCATGGATTTTGAAAATTATTTTCGCCAGTTGGCCCAACGCTGGAGTAATGGCTTATTGCATTCCCCGTTTCTGGTGCTGTGTGGCTCGATACTGGCAGCCTATCTGGCCATTCAATACACCGGCAACCATTTAAGCGTTAACACCGATACGGCCGAACTGATTGCACCGGATGCCCCTTTTCAGCAAAACCGCCGCAATTTCGAAAAAGCCTTTGGCCAGGAAGTACACACTTTATTGCTGGTGGTTGAATCGAGCAACCCAGAACTCACCAAAGCCGCTGCCCAGCGCCTGAGCCGTGAATTACGCGCCGATCAGGCGCATTTCACCAAAATCTATCGCCCCGATGAAGATGCTTTCTTTCATCGCAATGGTTTGCTCTATCTGGACAGCGACAAGTTACAGGATTTTTCCAATACCCTAGCGCAAGCCCAACCTTTTATTGGCCGTATTTCCAAAGATCCCAGCCTGAACGGCTTTTTTTCGATTTTTGAAGACGCGCTGAATGCCGAAAACCGCAGCGAAGAGGTGCCTATCGATATCATGTCGTTAATCGATAAAGTCAGTGCTTCGTTACACAAAACGCTGAATGGTGAAACCGATTTACTGTCCTGGCAGAAACTGATCGCCGAAAACAAAATCAGTGCCGAACAATCTGATAAAGCTTTCATTTTCGTAACCCCGAAATTCGATTACAGCCAGATTTTACCGGTAGAGCCGGCCATCAATTCGATTCACGATGCCGTCAGTAAAATTCAGGACCCCAACTTACCGGCAGTTAAGGTCTGGATTACCGGTGAAGTGGGTTTGGAACACGATGAAATGGCCGGTATGAGCCAGGGTACTTTTACTGCCAGCGTGTTTTCAATCGTGCTGGTTCTGGTGATTCTGCTGATGGCTTATCATTCCTGGCTGCTGATGCTGGCTACCCTGATTACGCTGGCGCTGGGCATGGTGTTCTGTGGTCTGTTTGCCTCGGTAGCGGTGAAACAGCTGAATCTGATTTCAGTGGCATTTGCGGTATCGAATATTGGTCTGGGCGTGGAATATGCGATTCATTTATGTCTGCGCTATCGCGACAATCTGGATCTACATGGCAACGATAAAGCCCGTGCCATCCGCTCGGCGCTGGTCGATACCGGTCCTTCGTTGCTGCTGTGCGCTGGTACCACCTCAATCGGGCTGTTTGCCTTTATTCCTACCGACTATCAGGGCATTTCCGAACTGGGTCTGCTGGCAGGCACCAGTTTGTTCATCTGTCTGTTCATTACGCTGACCGTATTACCGGTGATTCTGAAATTGATGCCGACACCGCCCCGTCACCATTTACATAAAGGCGAGTTACCCGGTTCCTCCAGACTGTCATCGTTACTGGCGAGCTTTACCCTGCATTACGCCAAACCGATTACCGCGCTGACCGCAGCCGGCACCCTGGCGGCGATTTATTTTGTATTTCAGGTACAGACCGATTTCAATCCGCTGAATCTGCGCGATCCGAATACCGAATCGGTGATTGCCTTTAAAGACTTGCTGAAAACCCGCGAAACTTCGCCGATGACGCTGACGGTACTAGCCACCAACGCCCAGGAAGCGCAAGACATGCAGCAAAAACTGGAGCGTCTGGCGTCGGTGGATAACACGGTCAGTCTGTTTGATTTCGTGCCTGCCGATCAAGCAGATAAACTGGCGATCATCGATGAAATGGCGATGACGCTGGGTCAGCAAAGCCAGGGCTTTCCGCAACTGAAAGCCGGTGAAGATCCGGCGCCCAGCATCAAACGCATGATTGCCACCATTGATGCTACCTTGCCGAAAAAGACCAATCCTGCCGATATTCAGTCCTTGCAAGACTTTAAACAGGAATTGCAGGATGTGATGGTGGAACTGAATGCAAGACTGCAGCCTGACCGTGGAGTATTCATAGAGAAAATTCAGACGTCTCTGCTGGGCACTTTACCATCGGTGATGAATCAGTTACTGACCGGTTTCAATGCTGAAGAAATCAATATGAATTCGATTCCGGGCAGCGTCAAGGATCGCTGGCTGAGCAAAGAGGGCTTATACCGGATTCAGATTTATCCTAAACAGGATTTGAACGATCTGAATAATTTGCAACGCTTTATTACCGAAGTGCAGGCGGTGGCACCGAATGCGACCGATTTGCCGGTCATGTACTGGGAATCGATGAAAGCGGTGCTGGATTCGTTTCAGGAAGCGATCACCATCGCGCTGATTGCCATTGCAGTATTACTGATGCTGATCAGACGCAGTGTGGTCGATACGCTGCTGGTGATGACGCCGCTGGTCCTGGCGGGTCTGTTTACGATGGCCACCACGGTATTTACCGGCACACCGATCAACTTCGCCAATATCATTGCCCTGCCGTTGCTGATGGGACTCGGCGTTGATAACGGTATTCATATGGTGGAGAAACTGCATCATTCCTTATCGGAAGATCAGAACATTTATCAGTCCAGTACTGCGCGGGGCATGTTCTATGGTGCACTGACCACGATCTCCAGCTTTATCGGTCTGGCGTTTTCACCGCATCAGGGTATCGCCAGCATGGGTCTGGTGATTACCATCGGTATTTTCTGGATTATGACCTGTACCTTTATTGTACTGCCGGCATTAAGCAAGCTAGTGTTAAAGCCGAAAGCCTAACAGCAACAACTGCAAGCCATAAAAAAGCCCGCTAATGCGGGCTTTTTGATTTTTAACGACTGGAAATCGGTTTGACATCCCGACGGGCAACCCCTTGATACAACTGGCGGGGACGACCGATTTTCAATTCGGGATCGGAGATCATTTCATCCCATTGCGCAATCCAGCCTACCGACCGCGCCATCGCAAAAATAGCAGTAAACATTTCGGTGGGAATACCGAGCGCTCTCAGCACGATACCGGAGTAGAAATCGACATTGGGATAAAGTTTTTTCTCGACAAAATACGCATCTTCCAGCGCGATACGCTCCAGTTCCATCGCCAGTTTAAACAACCGGTCGTCGTTCAGATTCAGTTCATCGAGTACCTCATGACAGGTCTCACGCATTAACTTGGCACGCGGATCATAGTTTTTGTAAACCCGATGACCAAAACCCATCAGACGGAAAGGATCGTTTTTATCTTTGGCCTTGGCAACATATTCACTGATCCGGGAAACATCGCCAATTTGTTCCAGCATGTTGAGTACGGCTTCATTGGCACCGCCATGAGCAGCACCCCACAGACAGGCAATACCGGCCGCTACACAGGCATAAGGATTGGCGCCACTGGAACCAGCCAGTCTGACGGTTGAAGTGGAGGCATTTTGTTCGTGGTCGGCATGTAAAATCAGAATCCGATCCAGCGCTCTGACTAATACCGGGTTCTGGATGTATTCATCGCAAGGGTCGCCATGCATCATGCGCATGAAGTTTTCGGCATAACCCAGTTTACGTTTGGGATAAATGAACGGCATGCCAATGCTATATTTGTAACTCATCGCCACCATGTTCGGCATTTTGGCGATCAGCCGGATTGCTGACATATAACGGTCTTCACGGCTGTTGATATCCATCACGTCGTGATAGAAGGCCGACAAAGCCCCGACCACCCCTACCAGTACCGCCATTGGATGAGCGTCGCGACGGAAGCCGCTGTAGAATTTGGTCAGCTGTTCATGCACCATCACATGCTGACTGACGGTGGTGACGAAGCTTTTCATTTCGGCACCGTTGGGTAAGTCTCCGTTCAGCAGCAGATAACAGACTTCCAGAAAATCGCATTTTTCGGCCAGCTGCTCAATCGGATAACCACGGTATAACAATACGCCGGCATCGCCATCGATATAGGTAATTTTTGATGTGCAACTTGCGGTGGAGGTGAATCCCGGATCGTAAGTAAACAGACCGGTCTGGGCATAAAGACGGCGGATGTCAATGACGTCGGGACCCATGGTGCCGGATAAGATCGGCAATTCGGAGCTTGCTTGCTCGGAATCGCGACTGAAGTGTATTGTCTTGCTATCAGCCATTAAATAGCTCCTTAGGCAGAATGCTTGGATGGGTTGAGGCGCGTATTCTATTGCAAAACTGCCAGCCAGGAACATCTATTGCACGGGGCAATTCCTTTAAGATGACCAGTCACAGTGAGTTTTTTACACCATGGGCCAGATAATAGTGTGATAGAAAAACTGACACAATAGGCTTATCAGAAAGATACAATTCACTTATATCAAACAATCATTAGCCCCATGACTCATAACAAATCTGTTTTTATTACCGGCTGTTCTTCCGGTATCGGTTATGCCACTGCTGTTACTTTAAAAAATCGTGGTTATCGGGTGATTTGCTCTGCCCGTAAAGACGCCGATGTATTGCTCTTGCAAAACCAAGGGTTTACTTGCCTGCAACTGGATCTGGCAGATTCTGCCAGCATTCAGCGGGCAGTTGCGGAATTGCTGCTATTAACCGGCAACACACTGGATGCGGTGTTTCACAACGGCGCTTTCGGTCAGCCCGGCGCTGTCGAAGATCTCAGCCGGGAAGCTTTGCGCCATCAGTTTGAAACCAATTTTTTCGGCACCCACGAATTAACCAATTTATTGATCCCGGTGATGCGCAAACAAGGCCATGGCCGCATCATTTATAACAGCTCAATACTGGGGTTTGTGGCCATGAAATTTCGAGGTGCTTATAACGCCAGCAAATTTGCTCTGGAAGGGTTGGCCGATACCTTGAGACTGGAACTCGCTGGCAGCGGGATTGACATCGTACTAATCGAACCGGGCCCTATCAGTAGCGAATTTCGTAAAAATGCTTTTGCAATGTATCAGCAATACATTGATCCGGATACTAGTTATCATCGAGAGACTTACCGCGCAATGGAGGCGCGCCTGCAAAAACAGGGACCTGCTGCTCCTTTTACCTTACCGGCGACAGCGGTGGCAGAAAAAGTCATTACAGCACTGGAAACGAAATATCCCAAACATCGCTATCCAGTTACTTTTCCAACTCATTTATTCAGCTGGCTTAAGCGTCTGTTTCCTTCAAAATTGCTGGACAAAATCGTGTTGCGAATTGAATAAATTTACGCCGCTCAGTTGCTGTCATAATCAGTTAACAAACTGCTATGAATCCTTATGATCTATGGTATTATCGCGGCAGCATGTAGTAGTTAAAGAAGGTAGTATTAGCAGCTATATGTGTCTTATAAAAACAACTATGAGGTTCATACATGAAAATTTTAAAAAGTGCTGTTGTTGCATTTTCTTTAGCTATTGCCATGGGTTCTTTCTCAACTGCGGCAGTTGCAGAAGCAGGCAGAACATCTTACAAACCAGTTGATGCTGTTAAAGGCGTTCAAGAGCGTATCGCCAAAGCTGAAGCCGCTATTGCCAGCAAAGCAAGCAATGATGAAATCGCCAGCTTGATCAAACAAGCGTCTGATTTCTCTGAAGAAATTAATGCTAACGACAAGGTTGCTAGAGAAAACTCTAAAAGCCTGAAAGCATTGAAAGCTGGTGTTACCGCTGCAAAAGCAGGTAACCTGCAAGAAGCTCAAGACAGTTTGAACAAAGCCAAAGAAATTATGGCTACCATTCTCAAATTGATCTAATTTGCTTGAGAAGCGGGGTGACGCAAAGTCACCCCGTTTTTTTTGCCTATCGTTTTTACAAACTAAACACTGTCTCGGCCAAACGCTCTTCCAACCAAGCTATCAGCTGCTTACCATTGCTGATCTCAAGATTCGACCAATCGGGTTCGCCCTGAATTAATAATTGCCACTTCTGCAGCAATAATTTCAATTTGACTGCATTGCTGGCAGAAAAATGGAACTGCCCTAAAAGCTGCTGATAACCCGTCATGTCACTAACCGGCAAGCTCGATCGCTCCACCGCCAGCTTCTCCAAAACAAGCTCGATAGCAAGCAAATGGGCCTTAATTAAATCAGTAACCTGCTGTGGATTCAGCGTATCAGTGGATGTGTAGCGATTATCTGAAACGATCTTTATGCAGTGAATGAATTCCTGCGAACTAAACTTGCAGGCAATTTCGTAAAAAGCGCTGGCCTCCATATCAAACAAATCATTACCCGGGTATTCGCTAGTCGGCTGACCCACCGTCCGCAAACCGCTAGCCGGCATTTGCGCAATAAATACTGACTGAGGATAAAAACAGCGACCGGTTTCACCATCAGTCAATTTGTTAGCCAAAAACAAACTGCCGACCGGATGCTCGCGATGCCCTGCAATCCCCAAATTCAGCATTACCGGCTGCTCAATATCCCTGAACCAGCAAAGGGTATAAGCGACCGCTGCGGCAGCGGCATGCTTCCCCAAACCAGTAACGACTACCGCATATTTGTGGTTGGCGTAAATCGGAAAAGGATGCCTGTTTTCCAGTTTTTTCAGGCGCCAATGTTCAATCAACGGTCTCGCTTCTGCAGCCAGAGCACAAAATACCAATACCGCTGGCTGAGATTGTATTTCCACAATCGATCTCACTCTCTGGCCGAGGAAGTGCCCGATCTAGGGCCATTAGATCCTTTGATAAATAAATTTTTCAAATGCTCAAAAGCTGCCAGCAGTGTTTTATCCATCACCACCTGATTGCCGATTGAAACGATCACCCGCGCCAGTTCCGGCATTTTGGTTTTAGTGGCCAGAGTATAAATCGGCTGTACATAGAGAATCGAATTCCCCATCGGCAACACCACCATCCGGCCTTTCCTGATTTCCGAGCCCTGCTGATTCCACAACGTGAACTGGGCGGCGATTTCCGGATTCTGATCAATCAAGGCATTAACCTGTGAAGGACCGTTGACCTGAACTTCCTTCGGGAACTTGAAAATAGTAATACTGGGTTTATAGCTATGATCACAGGCCATTTCATCCAGACTGGTGGCAACCCCCACCATGCTGAGATTATCCCGGTGCACCGGCGTCATGGGGTGAATCATCACAAATTCTTCTTTATCGTTACAACGATCCAGATCCATGGTGATGAAATACGGCAGCACCGGCTGACCATCAACAAAAGCATGCTGCCAAGTTTCGGCCTGCTCATAAAACAGCTCCGGACTATTCTGGTGATACTTGGCATACACCTTCATCTGCAAATCATACAAATCACGCGGATAACGCAAATGCTCCAGCAAATTCTCCGGCATATCTTCAAGCTTTTTCAACAAGCCCGGATACGCTCTTTTATAGGCATTGATAATCGGATCTTTACTATCGGCAATATAGTATTCAACGCTGCCATCATAAGCATCGACCACAATTTTGACCGAGTTACGAATGTAATTAAATTGCTGACTGCCATCCTGAAATTGTTCCGATGCCGGCTTCGATACCGGATAAAAATTGGATAGCGTATAAGCATCCTGAATCCAATAGAAACGGTCATTATTAATCACCAGATAAGGGTCTTTATCCAGATGCAAAAATGGCGTTAAAGCGGTGATTCTTTCATCGATATTACGTCTGAGCAGTAAATGACTGTCATGCGAGATATTCGGCGAAAAGAAAATTTTTTCATCTTTAAAATAGAACGCTAATAATAACTTTCTGAAATACGATGAAATCGGAATCCCGGCATCGACAAACCCGGGATCACGTTTCGACGATGAAATATCCTGAGATGCCAGATTATTCGGCACAATAGCATACTGATATTTTTCCTGACCGTAATAGATGTCTGGATGCTCGACATAAAAACCGACATTAGAGCTTAAATCCAGATCGCGCAAATACCACACAATTGGAATACCGGCATCTTGTGCTGCCGGCGATACCACCGCTCCGTAACCGTGGGTATAGCGCAAATGGGCGTTTTCCCAGTTCTGTGCTTCTTTGGGCAATCTTTGAATATTAATTTCCCGCGCGGCAAGATTAACCTGTTGATGATGACCATTAATAAAATAGCGGTCTTCATCAACGGTCGGAAAGCCATAATACGGCCGGATACCTTGTAGCTGCATATAGCTGTCGATCAACAATTCGCGATCCCAGACCGGAATATTTTCAAAATGCTTGGTTGTCGACCATTGCTCTATATCCTTACTGGCATCAAGACTCACTTTAAAATCGATAGTTTTAATCGCATTCAGATCATAGGCCGCCAGCGTAGCGTCAATGTTATCGCGCATATTTTCCGCTTCCGCCCGCGAAAAATTAGGTTTGACGATTAGTTTCTCAATCAGCTCAGGAATGATTTGAGTATTTTTCAGGCCCTGAATGACCAGTAAGCTCAATACCGCGACAATAATCGGCATACGATTGCGATGACGCTCGGCAAAACCATAAAACAATAACAAGCCGGCAATCACCACAATCGCGGTAATCGTTAACCACAGCAGCGGTAACTGATAACGGATTTCAACAAATCCCGGCCCAAAAAAGACCGGTTCATTATTGTTGGAATACAGCAGCCCAAAACGCTGCAACATAAAACCCCAGATTACAAACAGCACCACAAATACAAACAATACCGCCAGATGAATTTTGGCTCCCAGCGGAAACTGTTTGCTTTGATTGGGAACAAACACATGCTCCAGCCAATAGAGCAAAGCCGTAACGGCAAAAACCACACTGGCACTGGCTAACAGCTCTTTCTGAATCAGGGTGTAAATGGGATAGGAAAACAGATAAAAACTGACATCATTGCCATAAATCGAATCAGCAACCCCTGAACTGCTACCAAAGAAAAACAGTACCGCCTGTTCCCATTGAAAATAAAAAGGCAATGCAATCAGCACCGCCAATACCAAAGACAACGGGGTATAGATTTTCAGGGATCCCGACATAAATACATCGGCAAAACGCTGAAAGCGACGGCGTTTTTTGTCATCGATCCAGACTTCATCGGGTGGATTCAAACCCAGATAACGTGAGGCAATCGAAAAATGAAACATGAACACTGCAAAAAAGAACACTGTCACGGCTACCGAAAAAATAAACCGGTATAACCAACGCAGCCAGAAATAGGATTCAAACTGTAATGATCTAAACCACCACAAATCGACAAAGAAATCGAGAAAGACAAAGTAAAAGGCAACGTATAAACCAATAGCAGCCACCAGTGTGCCGGCTATCAATGGGGGTAACAATTTCCAATTACGCATGATGTCCTCTTAACTGTAAATTTAGCGCTCAATGCTTGAACTTATAAACCATGTTGGTGTTTTAACCAATGCTTTTGTCAGGATTGACTCACACCAAACAGACAGACATAAAAAAGCCCGTCCAACACCGCTACTTTACCGATGCTGGACGGGCCTTTCACATCCTTATTTCCTGAAAATACCAATACCTTTAAGCAGGTTCAGCGCCTCATTCAGAGGATAATCACGAACCGCGATCTTTTCATCGCCACTCTCTTTACCACCAGTATCTTCATTGTCTTTGTCGTCGTCTTTGACTTCTTTATTTTTGTCGGCATTGCCATTGGTTAAATGATGCGACAAATCGGCTTCTTTAATCGACTCTACTTTGGCTTTATCGATTTCTTCAAGCTTGACCCGAGCCAGCTTGACATCAGGTTCAATACCTTCGGCCTGAATCGAACGACCCGACGGGGTGAAATAACGCGCCGTAGTCAGTTTAACCGCCGCATTATTGCTGGTAGGCAAAATGGTTTGTACCGAGCCTTTGCCAAAGGATTTTTCACCCATGATCACTGCTCGCTTCTGATCCTGTAATGCACCGGCCACAATTTCTGATGCCGAAGCAGAACCGCCATTGATCAGCACCACAATCGGCGCACCATTGATCACATCACCCGGCGTAGCACTAAACCGCATTTCCGAGTTTTTGATCCGGCCTTCAGTGAACACAATCAAACCCGAGGTCAGGAAAGCGTCACTCACCTCCACCGCCGCATTCAAAACACCACCGGGGTTGTTGCGCAAATCCAGTACCATACCTTTCAGAGGGCGCTCATTTTCCTTTTTCAAATCCTCCACTGCATCCAGCAGATTCTGTCCGGTACCCGACTGGAAGCTACTGATTCGCAGATAACCGTAATCTTTTTCCAGCAGTTTGTGTTTAACACTTTTAACTTTGATGATGTCACGGGTTAGTGCAAATTTTAATGGCGCTTCGGCACCTTCACGAACCACCGTTAAGACAATCTCGCTGCCGGGCTCACCGCGCATGGTTTTAACCGCATCGGACAGAGTCATGCCTTTAACCGGCTTGTCATCGAGTCTGACGATCAGGTCACCGGACTTGATACCGGCTCTTTGTGCCGGTGTATCGTCGATGGGTGATACAACTTTCACAAAGCCGTTTTCCATACCGACTTCAATACCCAGTCCACCAAACTGACCGGTAGTACCTTCCTGTAATTCTTTATATTCCTCACTGGCCAGATAAGCCGAATGCGGATCCAGTCCGGAAAGCATGCCGCGGATTGCATCTTCCAGCAGTTTTTTATCGGAAACCGGCTCTACATAATCTTGTTTGATGCGCCCGAAAATTTCGGTAAAAGTGCGCAATTCATCAAAAGGCAGGGTCTGCAGCTCATCGGCTTTAGGTGTTGGTGTTACTGGTTTTTCCGCTAAGACACTGCTGCATAAACTGACAGTGGTGCCCAAAATAAAACCTGTTAATAAAATCAAACTGTTTGTTTTTTTCAGCATTTATTTAAAAGTCCCCAAAACCTTCTTTATTCAAAATCTGTTACCGACTCCGACACCACTGTTCCGGATTTAACGGTCTGCCTTTACTGCGAATACCAAAATATAAAGCGGCCTGTGCACGGCCACCACTTCGACCTACCGAAGCCAGACTGTCTCCGGTCTTGATCTGATCACCCAGCCGTTTATGCAGGCTCTGATTAAACGCATACAAACTCATATAACCTTTGCCGTGATCAACGATCACCATCAATCCATAGCCCCTCAGCCAGTCTGCGTAAACTACGCGACCCGGTGCAACAGCCCGCACATCGGCACCTTCATTGCCATTAATGACGACACCATCCCAGCTCATTTCATAACGCTTGCTGCCAAAACGCTCGCTAATACTGCCATGAACCGGCCACGGCAACTGGCCTTTCAGATCTTCAAAAGCCTGATAATGAATCGGTTCGACAATGGGTTTTTCTGTGCGTCTGACGACTGATTCCGTAGCTGCCGGCACTTGGGCAGGTTGACTGGACCTAACCGCAGAAGGTTCCGGAACTGGGCGCACGGCATTATCATCAGTTTTTTGTAAGGATACCAGCAATGACTCTAACTTTTTTGCATCATGCTCGAGATGCTCTAACTGTTCCTGTTTACTCGCATAGTTACTGTTGATGGTTGCCAGCAACTTTTCACGCTGCGCTTTCAACGCCTGTAAATCGTCTGTTTCCTGCTGTTTCTTTTCCAAGGCCCGCTGTATCAGCTGGGTTTCGTAGTCTTTTTGCGCTTCGAGCTGACGTAAACTTTCGACATCTTCCTGAATCAGCTTCAGTTTTTGCAATCGGGCCTTGCTAATGTAATCGTAATAGACTTTCATTCGACTGGATAAAGCCGGCTCGCTGGGATTCAGCACAATTTTCAGATTGTCCTCATCCCCCATCGCCGCGACGGCTTTAATCAACCCTTCCAAACCATGCCGCTGGATTCTGAGATCTTTCTGGGTTGCCGAGATTTTATTTCGGACTTCATGTAAACCCTGTTCACGCTGGCTGATCTGCATCTTGAGCCCGTTAACCGCATTGATCAGCTCGCCATATTGTTTTTCGAGTTTTTTTAACTGTTCTTGATATTCAGCCTTTTCAGCGGCCAACGCCTTAACGTCGCTGCCAACTCTTTGAATTTTAACCTGTACATCTTGCAACTCGCGGCTTCTGCCGGCATCAGTAGCGGCAAAAGCCGCAGAACCGATGCCAAGCAGCGCTAGAAAAAAACCGAGCGACTTCATCCTTAGCCAAGCAAACAACGGCCAGTCATCTCCACCGGCTGTGGAATCTGCAGAATAGCCAGCATGGTTGGCGCCAGATCAGCCAGATTGCCACCGTCCAGCAGCGGTCTGCTGCCACCAACATGCACTAATGGCACCAGATTAGTGGTGTGCGCGGTATGCGCCTGACCCGATTGCTCATCACGCATTTGCTCAATATTGCCGTGATCGGCTGTCACCAACATCTGACCACCAACCTGCTCCAGCGCAGCCACCACCTGACTCAGACTGTTATCAATGGTTTCTACGGCTGTGATGGCAGCCTCCAGATTTCCGGTATGTCCCACCATGTCACAGTTGGCGTAGTTGCATACGATGACATCGTGTTGCTGATTTTCTATGGCCTTGACCAGTTCATCGGTGACTTCCACGGCACTCATGTCCGGTTTGAGGTCGTAGGTG
>CAIUWU010000184.1 GCA_903902945.1 uncultured Pseudomonadota bacterium | reverse complement strand
GGTGCAGACCCTCGTGCCTTTGCTGGGGGCAAGTCGCGGCATTCATGCCTGGATACAGCTGGCCAGACCAGCGGCGTACACACAGTCGGCGCTGATGTTGCTGGCATACGGCTGTCTGACGGCAAGCTTTATCAATCACGATTTTTCGGTTGCCTATGTTGCCCAGAATTCCAATACCCAGCTGCCGCTGCTATATCTGATCTCAGGTGTTTGGGGCGCGCATGAAGGATCTTTGCTGCTGTGGGCTGTGATTCTGTCGCTGTGGACTGTCGCAGTAGCGGCGTTCAGCCGGCAGATACCGGATCTGACCCGCGCCAGAGTGCTGAGTATCATGTCTGGCATCAGTGTCGGTTTTTTGCTGTTTTTACTGCTGACTTCCAATCCGTTTCTGCGACTGTTTCCGTTCCCGGCTGAAGGCCGCGACCTTAATCCTTTGTTACAGGATCCCGGTCTGGCGATCCATCCGCCGATGCTATACATGGGCTATGTCGGTTTTTCAGTGGCATTTGCTTTTGCGATTGCTTCTTTGCTGGAAGGCAAACTGGATATGGCTTGGGCACGCTGGTCAAGACCCTGGACTCATCTGGCCTGGCTATTTCTGACACTGGGTATCACGCTGGGCAGCTGGTGGGCTTATTACGAACTGGGTTGGGGCGGCTGGTGGTTCTGGGATCCGGTTGAAAACGCCTCATTCATGCCCTGGCTGGTGGGAACCGCTTTGATGCATTCACTGGCGGTTACTGAGAAACGTGGCTTATTTAAAACCTGGACGGTATTGCTGGCAATTTTTGCCTTTTCGCTGAGTTTGTTGGGTACTTTTCTGGTGCGTTCCGGTGTGTTGACTTCGGTGCATGCGTTTGCCAGCGATCCGGCTCGCGGGGTGTTTATTCTGGTGTTCCTGGCTGTGGTGGTCGGTGGTTCTTTATTGCTGTACGCTCTGCGCGCGCCGCAGATTGTCAGTCATAGCGAATTCGACTGGTTGTCGCGGGAGTCGGTATTGCTGATCAATAATGCGCTGCTGGTTATCACGGCGGCCAGCATTCTGTTGGGGACACTTTATCCTTTGCTGATCGATGCACTCGGATTGGGCAAGTTGTCGGTGGGGCCGCCGTATTTCAATGCCGTGTTCATTCCGCTGATGGCACCCTTGAGTGCTGCGGTCGGCCTGGGCGTACTGCTGCGCTGGAAAACCGATCGCTTTCAGCGCATCGCCAGTCCAGTCATCGTGGTTTTTGCCGGCTCATTGCTGATCGGTTTGCTAGTACCTCTGGTCATGCCCTTTTATTCTGGAGCGGCAGCCGTTGGTATGACGCTAGCCTGCTGGTGTCTCGGTACGGCTTTGCTCAGTTTTAAACAGCGGCTGCAACAGTGGTCATGGGCCAGGCTGAGACAGATTCCGGCCGGTTTTTATGGCATGACGCTAGCGCATATTGGTATTGCGGTATTTGCCATCGGCATCAGTTTTACCTCGGTATACAGCGTGGAACGCGATATCCGGCTGGCCCCAGGTGAGTCGGTCGATTTATCCGGCTATCAGTTCCGCTTTATCAGCATTAATCAGCTGCAGGGCGCTAATTATCAGGCCGATCAGGCTTATCTGACTGTCACCCGCAACGGTGAGCAAGTGGCCGAGCTGCGACCGCAGAAACGGGTTTACCGGGTGCAGAAAATGCCGATGACCGAAGCTGCGATAGACGCCGGGATTTTTCGCGATTTGTTTGTGGCGCTGGGTGAGTCTCTGGGCGACGACGGTGCCTGGAGTTTTCGTTTGTATTACAAGGCGTTTGTACGCTGGATCTGGAGCGGCGGTGTGCTGATGGCGCTGGGTGGTCTGCTGGCAGCCTGCGACCGGCGCTATCGTTCCGGTTCATCAAGAGAGGCTGTACGTGTTTAGATATCTGGCGCCATTACTGGGCTTTATCGTCCTGGCGGTTTTTCTGGCGATCGGTTTAGGCTTGAATCCCAAGCAGATTCCATCACCACTAATCGGTAAACCTGCTCCGGCATTTGCTTTACCCAATCTTGACGACACGGCACAAACCGTCAGAGGCGATGACTTGCTGGGGCAGGTCTGGATTTTGAATGTCTGGGCTTCTTGGTGTGTGTCCTGCCGCGAAGAACATGCTTTTTTACTGGCTTTATCCACACAAACCTCGGCAAAGCTGATCGGCCTTAACTATAAGGATCAGGATGCCGACGCCAAACAATGGTTGCAGCGTTTAGGCAATCCGTATGCCTTGAGCGTTGCCGATCATGAAGGTCGTACCGGTATTGATTACGGTGTTTACGGGGTGCCGGAAACCTTTGTTATCGATAAGCACGGTGTGATTCGTTACAAACACACCGGCCCGGTCGGGCCGGGTGACAGCGAACGGCTGTTGTTACCTTTAATCAGTCAGTTGCAGGCCGAGCCATGATGAAAGCCTTGATTTTATTATGTCTGTGTCTGGCGCTGGGTGTAGCGCGGGCAGAAATTGATTATCACGCTTTTAGCAATCCGCAACAGGAAACCGATTATCAAAATCTGATTAGCGAATTGCGTTGTCTGGTTTGTCAGAATCAGACCATTGCCGATTCTAATGCTGATCTGGCCAAGGATTTGCGTCGTCAGGTTTATGAAATGCTGCAACAGGGTCAGAGTCGGGAACAGATCGTTGATTTCATGACCGAGCGTTACGGAGATTTCGTACTGTATCGTCCGGCCTTCACCTTGAAAACCGGATTGCTATGGCTGGGGCCGGCTTTGTTTGTGTTGCTGGCATTGCTGATTGTGCTCCGCTTTGCACGGCAACGCCATCAGCAGCGT
>CAIUWU010000183.1 GCA_903902945.1 uncultured Pseudomonadota bacterium | reverse complement strand
CGCGCCGACAGCGCCTTGTTGCCGAAACTGCGCGCAGTCTATGACCTGCCCTATCAACAGCAAGCCGATCAGGACCCTGAGCTGATGATTTATAGCGGTGGTTTTTTTGGTCAGCGCGATCGCCAGCAAATGGAGCAAATTCGTCATGCCTCGCCTGAACAACTGCGCGAATTCAGACCGGTATTTGAAGACAGCCGTCTTGAACCGCTGTTATTCCGCTACCGGGCCCGTAATTTTCCAGAAACATTAAATGCTGACGAACAGCAGCGCTGGCAGGCATTTTGTCAGCAAAGACTGCATGGCGGTGAACCTTCGGCATTGGCAAAATTCAGAACCAATCTCGCTGCATTAGAACAGCAGTATGGTGCCCGGAATCCTATCCTACTGCAATTACTGCAATTCGCAGATAGCCAGACATAAAAAAGCCCAGGGTTTTAAGCCCGGGCTAGGGTTAGTGAACTGAATTAAATCCTTAGTAAGTCAGATTCACACCGACAAACACCGAACGTCCCATGCCGGGAAGGTTGCGGTTGTTTTTGTAACCTTGATCAATCATCCCTCCCAAACTCATAGCGTAATAATCACCGGTATAAGCACCCGCTAGAGGATGGTAGTACTGCTTGTCCAGAATATTATCCAGACCGACATCAACACTCAGGTTTTTCCAGGTATAGCCGGTTTTGGCGTTCAGCAAAATGTACGAAGGGGTGCGTAATTCATTACGAATTTGCTGTACATCGCTTTTGCCGTCAACAAACTGGAATTCCAGCATGTTTTTCCAGCTATTCAGTTTGTGATCCAGTGCCAGCTTCATATTGAATGGCATCATGTGATACAGATTGCCGCCGTCCATGCGTTCTCCGCGTACATAACTCATCGTGGTGTGGGTACCGAAGGCGCCCAAAGTTTTATCGGTAAACAAATTGCTTCTGGCACTCAAATCTGCTCCCCAAAGACGCGCATCGTGATTTTGGGTTTGCAGATAATAAAAACCATTCGTCGGTTGAGTAGTCGTGCATGTTGTTCCATTAGTACCGCATCGATCGGCATCAATGAAATTTTCGACATAGCTAAAATAAGGGGTTGCTTTAACCTCCCACTTATTATTTTCTGGTTCGTGGAATGAAGCTGTAAAACTGAGATTGTGGGCTGTTTCAGGTTTGAGATTCATATTGCCTACATAACCGTTACCGTCCCCGTAACTACCTATCATGGTCATCATCATGCCTGATGTGCTCCAGGGATACAGTTCATACAGACTAGGCATGCGGTTTTTTCTGGCGTAACCAAATTCGTATTGACTGATTTTGTCAGGGGTGAATTGCATCATCGCACTCACATCGAAAGTATCATAATTACGCCCATGATCTTTGGCATTAAAAGCATTCGCCTCAGTAACTGTGGAACCAGTGTTTCTATATGCCTGTACATTTCCTGTGTCAGTCATGGTATGGTCATACCTTAAGCCCAGCATGCTTTTCCACTCTGAGTTCCAGTTAGCTTCCCATTCAGCAAAGGTTCCTAAACGATCACGACTAGCATTGTTTAGGTTAATAAACGTATTGGGTGACATACCCATTGATCCGGTTACGGGTGGCCAGAAATCATTAATTTGATTATTGTGAAACTCATTGCCAACTCTCAAGGTATCTCGTTGATTAAGCGGTAGTTCAGCTTGAATTTTATACCCTAGATTTTTACCTCGTGTTTCCATAGGCATTTTCATTGTTAAGGCTCGGTTTGGATTATTGGAGTAAAACTTATCACTCTCGATGTCCATGCTATGACTGGTATTTTCCAGATAGAGTTTGGACTCCAGATTACCCCAGTCGAAATTGCCTTTATAACGCACGTTGCCAAAGATGCTGTCGTTATTGGTCAGATCCATCCGCTGATTAGGAAAGCCCTGAAATGGAATATGTTGTTGCCCGCCTTTGAATTCCAGCAAGTGGTTATCAAACTTGAAGGCCAGGCTGGCGGCGTGATTCTGGTTTTCGTAAGCGGTAGATTTAATGATCTGACCATTGCCATCGTTGTAATTCATGCTTTCGCTATGAGAGCCGGTGTAATCCAGTCTGACATGCTGATTGGCAATACCGGCGGCGATGCTGCCGCCAAAGGCGTCGCCATTACTGCGGTAAAAAGCCGACGCTTTGCCGTTGATCAGTAAATCTTTGCCGTTTTCGGCGAATACCGGTTCCGGGGACTGGACGATGATGGTGCCGCCGATACTGTCACCGCCGACGCTGACAGGGGTTACGCCTTGCAATACCGTGATT
>CAIUWU010000182.1 GCA_903902945.1 uncultured Pseudomonadota bacterium | reverse complement strand
GTTATCAGTGATTTATTTGCGTTTGAACTTGCCCAACAGCCCGCCCAGTTGACCGGCTTTTTTAGCCGGTGCCGGTTTGGCGGCGGCTGGTTGGGCAACTGCTGTTTCAGCAGCCGGAGCTGCGACTTGTTCGACTACGGCCGTTGCCGCTTGTGGCAAATCCGCAGCGACTGCCACGGCAGCAGTGACCGGCTGTTCGGCCTCAACCACTACATCATCAGACGGACTGCCTAATTTCTGATCCATTTTTTTGAACGTTTCTTTGGCATTAGCAAAGAAGCCTTTCAATTTATTTCCCCCCGCTTTAGTTTTGCCAGGAGCAACGGCTTGCGGCTTGGGCTTCACGGCGGCAGGCACTACTGCCGGTTTGACGACTTCCGGAGCGGGTTTTTCAGCGATATTGACTACCGGCGGGGCGATGGCAGGTTCGGCTTTTACTGCCGCCGGCGCGCTGGTGACCGGCGCCGCTGCCAGTGGCTGCACCGGCGGCACCACCGAAGCGCTCGCCGCACTGCTGATCTGGGCAGTGGCCGGCGCTGGAGTTTGAGTTGTCAACGGTGCGACAGGTTCAGGATTGACTGCCAAGGGCTCCGCTTTAACAGCTACCGTTGGCTGAACGGCAATAGCAGGCGCCGGTTGGCTGGCTGTGGCAAGCTGGGCCTTGGCGGCCGCCAGTTCACTGGTCTGCAAACGATAACGGGCTTCCAGTTCTGCCAGTTGTTGCTGCGCTGCTTGCTGCTGGGCAGCAACCTGGTTTTTGTGTTCTTCTGCAGCCAGCGTCAACTTAGCCAGTTGTTGACTCTGACTGTCGAGCCGCAACTGCATGGCTTGCAACTGTTGATCTTTTTCAGCGGCTTTGCTGGTTTCGACGGCCATTGCCTGCTCAAGATCAGCAATCGCCTGACGCTCTTGCAGCAATTTGTCGCTGATCTGTTTGGTCGCGGCATTGTAACGTTGCCATAAAGATTCGGTCGCCAGGCCTTCCGGCGCAGTCAGACCTTGTTGTCCCAGTTGCGGATTGGCAGCCAGCGTCTGAATGCCGGCAGTCAATTGCTTGGATAACTCATCGAGACGTTCGGCAAATTCAGCTTTGACAGCTTCGGCCTGCTCACGTAATTGCTGCTGCCCCAGGGCTTCTTCTTTGAGCACTGCCGCCTGCTGTTCGGCCGCAGTCAGGGCCACCTGAATTTCCTTGCCGGCCTTGACGGCACGATTGAGATGACTTTTCAGGAAACTGATGCGAATACTGTAAAAAATGGCAGTTAGTAACCAGACCACCACCGCCAGACTGGCAGCATAAACCGGTAATTCGAGGGTTGTTTGATAAAGCTGAAGCGCGAGGTCTTGGAAAAACGGCAAATAATCTTGCGGTTGCATACAAATAATCCTTGAAATTTAGAAGGTTGGCGGTGTGAACCACACCGGTAAGGCCGAGTGAAGCAGCTGCTTGCACGCCTTGTTAATATTTTGAGAATCGTTAGTTTTCTAATAATAGTTATTAACATTTAATTTGAAGGGTGAATATACCATTGGCACTGCCATCGTCAAAGCAACCGACTCAGGAAAAATCAAAAGCCTGCCGGCAGGCCAGATTTCAGAGTACACTGGCCGCTTTTTCCCCGCAGCGTTTTTATATTGATTTTATGCCCCGGCAAGCTGTCAAACGCAAAGCTAATCCACGCCAGAAAAAACCTTATCAGCCCGCCAAACGCCGGTTCAAAAAACAACGCCGCGGCTCGGGATCCAGCCTGAAAATCATTGAATTTATCTGCCTGAGTACCACCGCCGCTTTAGTCACCATAGTCGTACTCGGCTTTTCGGCCCGGCATTTTTCCGGCACCGATATGCTGTCTAATCTGCTACCGTTTACTGCCGGTATTGTCGGCTTGGTGATCACAGCGGCTGTCAGTTGTTTGTTCTGGTATCGGCTAAGAAACCATTTACGGCGATACAGCGTTTTATTACCGGCACTGACCGCCACAGGCTTGCTGATCATCAGTGGCTGGATAAGCATCCACAACGACTATCTGCCAGTGTTCGCTCATTTCAAAACCCTGGTTGCCGGTAAACAACTGGTGCAATCGGAAAATCTGGCGCATCAGGTGTATGCGGCTTACCGGCGCCAGGATCAGAAACTGCTGTTACAGATGATCGAACGTGCTCAGTCCTACCAACAACCGATTGAAGAAGACGCTCACGGCTTTGATCTTGAACCGAGCCTGTTATACGGCCTTGCCGCCACCGAATCGTCATTTTTACCGCGCGACAGCTATGACGGCGGTCATGGTCTGTTTCAGATCACGGCCATTCCCCAGGCGATTCAGCAAAAAGCCCGACAGAAACTAGGCGTCAGCAAGCTGTCGCTGAACGACAGCCGTCATAACGCCTTTCTGGCAGCGGCGACGCTGAAATTTTATCTGACCGAAATGCGTAACGATTTATATCTGGGTCTGCTGGCTTATAACATCGGCCCGCGTAATGGCGGCCTGCGTTTTATTATGGATCAGTACGGCGCCACCGATTTCGTCAGTATGCAACCTTATCTGCAAACCCTGCCGCGTGATTACCCGATCCGGGTTTTATCGCAAGCACTGGCTTTCAAGCTCTGGCAACAGGACGGCAAATTACTGGCCTATCAAGAAGGTGCCAATGCCCAGCGTATTCAAAATCTGGGGATTCCGGGACTTGGTAGTGTCAACTGAACCTTACGCCATACCTGCGTTTTGTGGATG
>CAIUWU010000181.1 GCA_903902945.1 uncultured Pseudomonadota bacterium | reverse complement strand
CAAACTCAATGGCTTGCTGCATGAAGCGGAACGAATTCAGGTTTTTGATTTCTCGGCGCGTACCCAGTGTGGTGGTGCCACGCGGTCTGACCGAGACATTGACATCACAACGGAACGAACCTTCCTGCATATTGCCATCGCAAATGCCTATCCATTGCACCAGTTCATGTAATTTTTTGGCATAGGCCACGGCTTCTTTGGCCGAACGCATGTCCGGTTCGGAGACGATTTCCAGCAACGGGGTGCCGGCGCGGTTTAGGTCAATGCCGGTCAGGCCCTGAAAATCTTCATGCAGCGATTTACCGGCATCTTCTTCCAGATGGGCGCGGGTGATACCAATGCGTTTGCTTTGACCATCGACTTCAATATCCAGATGGCCTTTGCCGACGATAGGCAGTTCAAACTGGCTGATCTGGTAGCCTTTGGGCAAATCAGGATAAAAATAGTTTTTGCGGGCAAAAACGGAATAGGGTGCAATTTCGGCATCAATGGCCAGGCCAAAGGTGACGGCTTTGCGCACGGCATCCTGATTCAAGACTGGCAAAACACCGGGCATACCCAGATCAACGGCACAAGCCTGAGTGTTAGGTTCCGCACCATAGGCGGTAGCGGCACCGGAGAAGATTTTGGATTGAGTGGCGAGCTGGGTATGGATTTCCAGGCCGATGACAACTTCCCATTGTGAATTCATGTGTAATTTCCTCGCTTACTCAAAACCGTGTGGCTGTTGCTGATGCCAGTCGGTGACTTGCTGGTACTGATGGCCGATGTTGAGCAGTTTGGCTTCACTGAAATAGTTGCCAATCACTTGCAGTCCTACCGGCTTGCCGTCGATAAAACCGGCCGGCAGTGACAGTGCCGGTAAACCGGCCAGATTGATGGCGATAGTGTAAATATCGGATAGATACATTTGAATCGGATCACCGCTTTTTTCGCCGATGCGGAAAGCCGGACCGGGTGTTACCGGGCCCATCAGCACATCGACTTCCGATAGCGCACGTTTGAAATCATCACTGATCAGGCGGCGGACTTGCTGGGCTTTCAGATAATAGGCGTCGTAATAACCTGCGGATAAAGCATAAGTGCCCATCAGAATCCGGCGTTTGACTTCGGCGCCAAAAGCTTCGCCGCGTGAACGGGTGTAGAGATCGGTCAGGTCGGCCGGGTTTTGGCAGCGGTAGCCAAAGCGAACACCGTCGTAACGCGATAAATTGGATGAGCATTCTGCCGAGGCGATCACGTAATAAGCCGGAATTGCCATGTCCAGCGTTGGCATCGACACTTCGACGATTTCCGCGCCCAGTTTCTGATATTCGGCAATCGCTGCCTGAACGGCGGCGGCCATGTTGCTGTCGAGATCGGCGCTGAAAAACTGTTTAGGCAGGCCGATTTTCAGACCCTGCAAACTGTCATTCAGAGTGGCGCTGTAATCGGGAACGGCTTGTTCGACGCTGGTGGAGTCTTTGGGGTCGAACCCCGCCATGACTTGCATTAATAAGGCCGCGTCTTCGGCACTGCGGGCCATCGGGCCGCCCTGATCCAGACTGGATGCATAAGCAATCATGCCGTAACGCGAAACACGGCCATAGGTCGGTTTCAGACCGGTAATGCCGCACAGTGCTGCCGGCTGACGGATTGATCCGCCGGTATCGGTGCCGGTAACAGCCGGCGCCAGTCTGGCAGCCACTGCTACCGCAGAACCGCCGGAAGAACCGCCGGGGACGCAATCGGTGGCCCAAGGATTGAGGCTGGGACCGTAAAAACTGGTTTCGTTGGATGAACCCATCGCAAATTCGTCCATATTCAGTTTGCCCAACATCACAGCACCGGCGGCGTTGAATTTTTCAACCACGGTAGCGTTATAAGGGGCAATGAAGTTGTCGAGCATTTTTGAGCCGCAACTGGTTTTGATGCCTTGGGTACAGAAAATGTCTTTCTGGGCGATGGGGATACCGGTCAGCGCGCTACTGTTACCACTGGCCAGTTGTTGATCGGCCTGGCTGGCTTGTTGCAAGGCCAGTTTTTCACTGACGGTCACAAAGGCGTTCAGATTCTGGTGCTGGGCAATCCGCTTTAAGAAAGTCTGGGTCAGCTCAACGCTGGAAAATTGTTGGCTGCGCAATCCCGCAGCCAGTTGGCTTAGAGTAAGAGTATGCATAACGGTGCTTATTCAATGACTTTAGGAACCAGATACAGTCCGGCTTCAGTTTGGGGGGCAATGGTCTGGAAATTCTGACGCTGATCGGTTTCGCTAACCACATCAGGACGCAGGCGTTGCACCTGATCCAGCGGATGCGCCATCGGCGCGACACCCTGGGTGTCGCGCTGGCCCATTTGGGTCATCAAATCCAATAAATTCGATAGGTCTTGTGCATAATGTTCGATTTGTTGTTGATCTATGCCCAGCCTGGCAAGGTGAGCAATTTTTTTAACGTCATTGGCCGTTAAAGACATCTGATAAGCTCCATGTTAGGTAATGCAAATATAATACTTTATATCTTGCCCAACTGCCTGCTTGATTGATAAAGTAGTGCGATTTTCCGTACGCTCAGGTGCAAACATGTTCAAACGAATTCGTGGCCTTTTTTCTAACGACTTATCAATCGATTTAGGCACGGCAAACACGCTTATCTACGTTCCAGGCCAAGGCATTGTGCTGAATGAACCTTCGGTAGTGGCAATCAAGGAAGACAAAATTCGTGGGCAAAAAACCATAGCGGCGATCGGTGCCGATGCCAAAAATATGTTGGGTCGCACCCCCGGTAACATTACCGCTATCAGACCGTTAAAAGACGGCGTAATTGCGGACTTTGCCGTTACCGAACGCATGTTGCGCCATTTCATCAAAAAAGTGCATGAAAACAAGCTGCTCAGACCTAGCCCCAGAATTCTGATTTGTGTGCCTTGCGGTTCGACCCAAGTGGAACGGCGTGCAATCCGTGAATCAGCAGCCATGGCCGGAGCCCGTGAAGTGTATCTGATTGAAGAACCGATGTCGGCTGCAGTTGGTGCCGGTTTGCCGGTTGAAGCCGCGCACGGTTCCATGGTGCTGGACATTGGTGGCGGTACTTCGGAAGTTGCGGTGATTTCTCTGAACGGTATCGTTTACTCGGCATCGGTCAGAATTGGTGGTGATCGTTTCGATGAATCCATCATCAGCTATGTGCGTCGTAACTATGGGACTTTGATCGGTGAATCGACGGCTGAAAAAATCAAACATGAAATTGGTGCCGCGTATCCAGGCAGTGAAGTCCGGGAAATGCAGGTAACCGGTCGCAATCTGGCTGAAGGGGTTCCCCGCAGCTTTACCCTGAACAGCAATGAAATCCTCGAAGCTTTGCAGGAACCGTTATCGGGTATTGTCAGTGCGGTGCGGGTTGCATTGGAACAGACACCGCCAGAGCTAGGTGCCGATGTTGCTAGTCGCGGTATTGTTCTCACCGGCGGTGGTGCCTTACTGAAAGACATTGATCGTCTGATCTCCGAAGAAACCGGTTTGCCTGTGTACATTGCCGAGGATCCGCTGACCTGTGTTGCCAGAGGCGGCGGGATGGTGCTGGAAATGCTCGATGCCAAAGGCGCGTCGGCGTTTTCTTTGGAATAATCTGACTGATGCTGATTGCCGGTTTTGCAATATTCAGTATCGTTGCAACCGGCGATAACGGTGGCTGAACCTGCTGAGTAATGGTTTGCCATTGGTTAATGTCTAACTGATCGGGGTTTTGCCATAAAACTTTTATTTGCCACAGGCCCTTCACTGAATACACGACTATTAGTGGCAACAATAGTGTCTATGTTGTTACTAATCGCTGATTTTCAGGGAACACGCTTAAACGCGCTGCGCTCCTTGCTGGCCTTTGCACTATATCCGCTGCAATCGCTGGCCAGTTTGCCGGCCGATCTGTATTACCAAACCAGTAATTTGGTCATTTCATTTAGCGAGCTACAGAAAGAAAATCGGCGCCTGAAAGAAACTCAACTGATCAACGATGCCAAATTATTGAAGCTGGCTGCGCTGGAAAAAGAAAATATCCGTTTGCGTCTGTTGCTGGAAAACTCATTTCAGCTCGGCGAACAGGTCTTAGTCGCCGAATTGTTGTCGGTTAAGCTGGCGCCTTACGAACATACAGTAGTGGTTAATAAAGGCACCCGTTTCGGGGTACATGCCAAACAACCGGTGCTGGATGCCAATGGTATCGTCGGTCAGGTGATTCGGGCTTTACCCAACAGTGCCGAGGTGATGCTGATTACCGATCCGGATCATGCCATTCCGGTCGAAGTCAACCGCAACGGACTCAGAACCATTGCCTTTGGTACCGGGCAGCCCAATCGGCTGCATTTGCCGTTTCTGGCCAACAATGCCGATATTGTCCCCGGTGATTTACTGGTAACGTCTGGTCTGGGCGGTGGTTTTCCGGCCGGTTATCCGGTGGCGGTGGTCGATAAATT
>CAIUWU010000180.1 GCA_903902945.1 uncultured Pseudomonadota bacterium | reverse complement strand
GAGCTGGAAAAGGCTGTCAACGCCGTCCGCTAATCTCACTCATACGCCATTCCCGCTCTCAGGGAATGGCGATTCTGTTTTTGCCGGCGTCTGCCGGATGATCTGCCGGAAACCCTGATGGTCAGTTCCCATTTTTCTGATGCCCGGATTAATCTTAGTCATGGCGGCGGTGGTCGGGCGATGGCGCGGCTGATTGATAATCTGTTTATCAAACATTTTGCCAACCCTTGGCTGGAGCAGCGCAGTGACAATGCCGTATTTGTGCCACCGCCGGGACGGCTGGTGGTCAGTACCGATAGTCATGTGGTGTCGCCGCTGTTTTTTCCGGGAGGCGATATTGGTTCTCTCGCCGTTCACGGTACCCTCAACGATGTTGCAATGTCCGGTGCCAAACCTTTATATCTGACGGCGGCGTTTATTATTGAAGAAGGTTTTGCTTATCAGGCCCTAGAGCAAATTGTCATTAGCATGGCGGCAGCGGCCAGTCAGGCGGGTACGCCGATTATTACCGGTGATACCAAAGTGGTCGAGCGAGGTAAAGCCGATGGCGTTTTTATAACCACGACCGGTATTGGTGTGGTGGCGGAAGGTATCGATATTTCCTCTGAGCGGGCTGTTCCCGGAGCTTCGGTGTTGCTGAGCGGTTCCATCGGTGATCACGGGATGGCGATCATGGCCAGTCGCGAGCAGTTAAAGTTTGCCAGCGATATCGTGTCGGACTCGGCGGCTTTGCATGATTTGATCGCCAATATGGTCGCAGTGGCGCCAGCGGCAATTCGCTGTTTGCGTGATCCGACTCGTGGTGGCATCGCCGCAGCCCTCAATGAGTTGGCGCAGCAGTCAGGTGTGGGGATGCTGCTGAATGAGGCGGCAATCCCGGTGCAAGCGTCGGTGCGGGCAGCCTGTGAAATTCTCGGTCTGGACCCTTTATATGTGGCCAATGAGGGCAAGCTGCTGTGTATTTGTGACGCTGACGCTGCCGAGCCGTTGCTACAGGTCATGCGTCATCATCCTTTAGGACGCGCAGCGGCGATGATTGGTCAGGTGGTCGAAGATCCTGGGCATTATGTGGAAATGATCACGGATTTTGGCGGGCGGCGGATTGTCGACTGGCCGCTGGGTGAACAACTGCCGCGAATTTGCTGACTAGTAACGCGACAGCGGCTCTTTGTAGCCGCGGTCGCATGAATCAGCGTTTATTTGCGAGTTGAATTAAAGGTGTAAGAACGCACTATGCCCTGGGGGTCGAAGCGGATCAACAAATCCTGCGAATCATTGCCGCCGAATAAGGCATATTTATAAATACCGTAAGTCCAGGTTGGACGGCCATCCTCCATGCCGGTACGCCAAGGGGTGCCAAACAGTTCACTGATTTCCTGGCGACGGGTTTGTCCGACTTTGATTTCATTGACGCGGTGAGCTGCAAACTCCTGGCCTACGGTGAAGCAGCCGCTGAGTTGGGTGGAAAAAATACCGCTGAGTAATAGCAGGCTACTGAGTCTGGCCAGTTTAAAAGAACGATGGATTGATTTTTTCATGATTAAGCTTGGTAAAAGTGAATGACAAAACGCTATTAAGCTCAATATCTTAGCCGCTTACACTGACTTATCCAATATTGATGGCAAATTCTATGCATGGTAAGGAATCATTTTTGAAACAATTGGTTTTCGATAACCGGTTCATTAATCAATTGCCCGCCGATCCACTTCAGGAAAATCAACGGCGTCAGGTTTATAAGGCCTGTTATTCGTTGGTCAAGCCAAAGCCGGTAAAATATCCGCAATTACTGATTTATTCACGGGAAATGGCCCGGCAACTGGGCTTGAGCGATGAAGATTGCGAGTCAGAGCTGTTTGCGGAAGTCTTTGTTGGCAATCGTCTGCTGCCGGGGATGCAGCCTTATGCAAGCTGTTATGGCGGACATCAGTTTGGTCAGTGGGCCGGCCAGCTGGGTGATGGTCGGGCGATCAATCTGGGCGAAGTGATTAACCCGGACGGCCAGCGCTGGGTGTTGCAGCTGAAAGGCGCCGGACCGACGCCTTATTCGCGGAGTGCCGATGGCCTGGCGGTGTTGCGCTCTTCGTTGCGTGAGTTTTTATGCAGTGAAGCGATGTTCCATCTGGGGGTGCCGACCACACGGGCTTTGAGTCTGGTCCTGACCGGGGAGCAGGTGTTGCGGGATATGTTTTATGACGGTAATCCACAATGGGAAGCCGGCGCCGTCGTCTGTCGGGCGGCGCCGTCATTTACCCGTTTCGGGCATTTTCAGCTGTTTGCCGCCCGTCAGGATCTGGCAACCTTAAAAGCGCTGCTCGATTACACGATTACAACGGATTTTCCTGAGCTGGGTCCTCCGGCACCCGCTAGCTATCTGCAGTGGTTTAGTGAAGTTTGCCGGCGGACCGCTGACATGATCGTCCACTGGCAGCGGCTAGGTTTTGTGCATGGGGTGATGAATACCGACAATATGTCAGTGCTAGGGCTGACCATCGATTACGGCCCTTACGGCTGGCTGGAAAATTATGATCCTGACTGGACGCCTAACACCACCGATGCCCAGGGTCGCCGTTACCGGTTTGGTAATCAGCCGCAGATTGCTTACTGGAATCTGGTGCAACTGGCTAACGCGATTTATCCGCTGATTGAGCAGCTGGAGCCTTTGCAGCAAGCACTGGCGGTTTATGGCAGCCATTTTGAACAGCGGTGGCAAGCCATGATGGCCGGCAAACTGGGATTGCAGGTGTTTAAGCCACAAACGGATCATCAATTGGTTGCCGATTTACAGGATTTATTGAATCGGGGCGAAATTGATATGACGCTGTTTTACCGTGGGTTGGCGGATGTGGGGGTGACGCAGGATCCGGCGGATTTCGAAGCTTTGCTGCAGAATAGCGGCTACTCGCAACTGACAATGGATATAAAGGCTGCGGCGGCCGCCTGGTTTGCCGCCTATCAATCCAGGCTCAGGGTTGACAATCAGCCAGTTGAACAGCGGGCGCGCGGTATGCGTTCGCTCAACCCGTGTTATGTGCTGAGAAATTATCTTGCCCAGCAGGCGATCGATAAGGCCGAGCAAGGTGATTTCAGTCTGGCTTGGGAATTATTGGATGTATTACGTCATCCGTACCATGAACAGCCGGGCAAAGAGCGCTTTGCTGAGAAGCGTCCCGAGTGGGCCAGGCAGAGAGCCGGATGCTCGATGTTGTCGTGTAGTTCCTAGTTAAAACCCCTCGCCAGGCGTGGGGTGGATTGCGAACCCGGCTTAGCATCAGTGGAAAAAAACATGCTCAAAGCAGCCTTTTCGGGTATCCTTTTTAAGGATACTCCAATGATTTTTCCCTAGGCAACCTGATGAACAATAGCTTAAACACCGATCTGGTCGGATTAAACGATATTGACCCTGAAGAAACCCGTGAATGGATGGAAGCCCTTGAGGCGGTTATTGAGAAAGAAGGCAGTGAAAGAGCAAGTTACCTGATTGAAAAACTGGTTTCTACCGCCAGACAGTCAGGCCTGGATATTCCTTTCAGTGCTAATACCGCATACG
>CAIUWU010000179.1 GCA_903902945.1 uncultured Pseudomonadota bacterium | reverse complement strand
TACTTTATATTCTTTGCCTTCCAAACGCCATTTGCCGGCATCTTTGGCGCCCTGCTCGCCTTTGAAGTTAACAAAATCTTCATAGGCAATCACTTCGGCACGGATAAAGCCTTTTTCAAAGTCGGAGTGAATCACTCCAGCTGCCTGCGGTGCGGTGGCATTGACTGGAATGGTCCAGGCTCTGACTTCTTTGACACCGGCTGTGAAGTAAGTCGACAGATTCAGTAATTCATAACCGGCGCGCACCACACGATTCAGGCCGGGTTCATCAAGCCCCAGGTCTTCCAGAAATTCTTTTTTCTCTTCATCGTCGAGTTGAACGATTTCCGCTTCAATCGCGGCACACACCGGCACCACTTTAGAACCTTCGCGGCTGGCAAATTCGATCACCTGTTCCAGTAAAGGATTGTCGCTAAAACCATCGTCCTGAACGTTGGCAACGTATAACACCGGTTTCAAAGTAATCAGGCACAATTCTTTAATCAGCTTGATGTCATCTTCACTCAGCCCCAGACTACGAACCGGCTGGCCGGCATTCAGATGTTCCAGTACCTGCTCCAGCACCTGTTTTCTGGCCAGTTCGTCTTTGTTACCGGATTTGGATGCTTTAGCGGTTTTTTGTAAGGCTCTTTCTACCGAACCCATGTCGGCCAAGGCCAGTTCGGTGTTGATTACTTCAATATCATTAATCGGATCTACCTTGCCGGCCACATGAATCACGTTATCGTTATCAAAACAGCGCACCACATGCACAATCGCATCGGTTTCGCGGATGTTGGCCAAAAACTGATTACCTAACCCCTCGCCTTTCGATGCACCGGCCACCAGCCCGGCAATATCGACGAATTCAATCGTGGTCGGCAACACTCGTTCAGGTTTTACGATTTCGGCCAGTTTATCCATGCGCGGATCGGGAACCGGCACCACCCCGACATTGGGATCAATCGTGCAAAAAGGATAGTTTTCCGCAGCGATAGTTGCTTTGGTAAGTGCGTTGAATAAAGTTGATTTTCCGACGTTGGGCAAACCAACGATTCCGCAATAAAGAGCCATAGATATTTGAACGTAGTAAAAAGAGAAAACCCGGAGGGCAATAAAGGCGCGGATTATACAGAGCCCGCCTTAAATCTCCAATGCGGCTACGGTTACCCCGGCAGGCGATGATCGATTTTTAAACTGACCGTCAAGCGACGAAACTGATCCGAGCCAACGGCATCTTTAAAAACCGGCCATATCCGGCGAGTTTGCTGGTCGCTTATCTGCAGCACTATCAGCCAGCGACTGATGAAACTGTCCGCTGCAATCCAAACCGGATAAAAATACTCGCCATCAAGTGATATTTGCCAGCCCTGTTTAACCGCATGGCGTAAAAAGCTCCGAGTTTTCAGCGTTGTGAGCTGATGGCCATGATAAACCGCGCTGCTAGACAGGCTGATGATCAACAGTAGTTTTAATGCCACAGCCAGGGTGTTGAACCAGCAGGCCAGCATCGCCACACCGTGTAAACACAGCACGACCCACAAAGCAGTTTTCGACGTTTTAATTTCCAAATTCACGGAAAAGTCATGGTGTTGCTGAGACATAGTTCTTAGATTCCGGTTAACGATACGACTATAATGCGCGGCTGATCATTTAAGAGGGACAGCATTTTGAATTCCGTTTTTCATATCTCCCGACTGAGTTATCTGTCACTGATTAGTGTTACCGGTGCTGATGCAGCTCAGTTCCTGCAGGGTCAGCTGACCTGCAATATCAATCAGCTAACGGCTCAGCAAGCCAGTCTCGCCGCTTACTGCACTGCAAAAGGCCGGGTTATTTCGCTAGTGCTAGTGGTTAAAGTGCCGCATGGTTTTTATCTGCTGTTGCCGTCGAGCCTTAAACAAACTGTCTTGAAACGCTTGCGGATGTATGTGCTGCGCTCGGCAGTAACGCTGACGGAGTTAGATGATCCCAATGCCGTATGCGGGTTTAAGAGCAGCGAATCGCATTATCTGCACACCCCGCTGCCGGCTGCCGATTTTGCGGTAGAGCAAAGTAGTGCAGTTTTAATCAGAATACCATCGCCGCTGCCGCGTTATCTGCTGCTGAATTCGGATGAGCATCATGGCGCCGATATGCCGACAGCCGATGACGAATGGCGCTTTGATGACATTAGCGCCGGATTGCCGTGGTTTGATGCCGAACAATCCGAGCAGCACACCCCGCAAATGCTCAGTCTTGAGCAATGGGGGGCGATCAGTTTTAACAAGGGTTGTTACACCGGACAGGAAATCATTGCCCGCGCCCATTATCTGGGTAAAACCAAGCGCAGCCTACTGACTGCTCAGCTGGCTGATGAGGCCGGGCACACGGATGTCAACGGGCTAGCGGTGTTGGATGGAGAAACCGGGCAGGTTGGCGGGCAGGTTTTGATTGCGCAATCCTATGCCGGTAAGCAGCGCTTGTTGATTGTGATTCGGGATGACAGTGCCGCTTCAGCCCGGTTGGTTCTGGATAATGCCAGTCACAGTCTTATCGATCTTCAATTAGTTTAGAGGGTATTCAGCATGATGATTGATCAGCAAACAGCAAGCCGGTTTCGTCGCCTGGGGGTGTTAACCATCTTTGCGGTGTATTTTGTGATTATGGTGGGTGGTATCGTCCGCGCTTCCGGTGCTGGTATGGGCTGTCCGGATTGGCCGACCTGCTTTGGGCAATGGGTGCCGCCGACCAGCGAAGCCGAGTTACCGGCTAATTATCATGAAATTTATGCCGCCAGGGGTTATGAAAATACCGCTTTCAATCCGGTTAAGACCTGGACTGAATATACCAATCGGCTGATCGGGGTCACGATTGGTTTTTGCATTTTCCTGACCGCCTGGTCGTCGCGACATTATTTAAAAGCCGATAAAGCCATTTTTTATCTGGCGGCATCAGTGTTGTTACTGGTCGGATTTCAGTTGCTGTCATATTCGATAGAAGAAATGGAGAAGAGGTCGCAATGTTTAGGGGTTTAATAGCCCCAGACAGATTGGCCGAAAAAATTAATAAAATGG
>CAIUWU010000178.1 GCA_903902945.1 uncultured Pseudomonadota bacterium | reverse complement strand
CGCGTAGCCAATGATCAATCGAACCCTTGGCTTACGCAGCTAACTGACCGCCGGAATAAAAACATCGCAGCCGTGGCCTTGGCCAATAAAAATGCACGAACGATCTGGGCACTATTAGCCAAGCGAACTCACTACCAACCCTTATCAATAGCGGCTTGAACACATTAGAACTAGCGATGTAACTCGCCAACTGATTGCATAGGCATAGATGAAATGATGGCAGATTAGGTAGGACCGTGACCCGATAACTCCGCTTGTTGCATTGATCTCAAAAGATCGCTTTTATGATGGGAGTTCGAGTCAGCGTATTCCATCAGGGATCGAGGTATCAAGCCTCAAGAACCGGATGTATGGCTGCAACCTTTTCCTAATTTACAAGCATTGGGTCTTGCTTGGCAAAACGTCGGCGTCCATGTATGCAACAAAGCCACAAAAATATCAAACCCTGACGATTTAGAGACAGACAACAAAACCACTACAGTCTAATGCAGTGGTAATGTCTGTTAAGGAAGAAAAAATTACTAAGCCGATAGTTGATCGCCGATCATTTACTCAATCTTTAATCGGCAGCAAATTTTATTTTTTCTCGTCAGCTTTAGCTTGTGCGGCTTTAGCTGGTGCAGCAGCCTTAGCTGGTTTTGCTTTGGCTGGGAACAGTTTTTTAGTGATTTTATTGGTTTGTTTGCCAATCAAATTGATTTTGGCATCGATTTTTTCGACCAACTCACCAACATGCCCCTGAGTATTGGAAATAGTATTAACTTCAGTTTTGAGTACATTAATTTTGGTATCGGTTTCTTTCTGATTAACAGCATCAACACTAACCAAACTAACCAAGTTATGCGTCTGTGACTTTAAAGTTTCGACTTGACTATCCAAGCTGGAAACCTTTTCAGTTAACTGATCCACACTTGACTTAGTAGCACAACCCTGGATCAAAGCCATACCGGCAATTACGATAACAATTTTATTCACTATAATACCCCTCCAAGGGCAGTTGAATATCAAAATATCAGCTAAAGAACCTTTAATTAATTCAGTTTTTCAAGACAAATTGACGCATAACTCATTGATTTAATTGTTTCTGAAATTTGAGGATACGAATTAATCAGAGATCCCCTAAACAAATTTAAAAAATAAAATTCTTAGAATATTATATCATTTTAAATTAAATTACAGCAAGTTTTCGCTGGCGCATGGCTTTATGCAACAAAGCCAATGGCAACCATTCATATTTTATTTCCCTAGGGAACCTCTGATTAATCCCCGTTGATCAATATAATTCAGCCACAGTCCCGATTTTGAGATAATGCGCATGGAACAGAATCAACAGCTCAGTTTTGCCGATGTCGAATACGCCCACAAAGGCAAAGTCACGCGGCGCCAAAAATTTCTCGCACAGTTCGAAGCTCTCTTGCCCTGGCGCGCATGCGGGCAGTGATCGAACCACATTACGCCACCGGCAAAGGCCGCGGGCGCAAACCGTTTGCCTTGAATTCCATGCTGCATGTGCTCGTCGCGCAGATTGTCTACAACTACTCCGCCCCCGGCAAGACGCCCTATACGAGATTGAATCGCTGCGGTGCTTTTGCGGGATTCGTCTAGAACCGGTGCCGGATTAAAGCACGATTTTGCAGTTTCGGCATTGACTGGAACAGCACGGCTTAACCGAACTAACCTTCCAGACCATCAACCAAACGCTGAGCGAGTGGGGCCTGTTTTTAAAAGCCGGTACCATCCGCCGATGCCAGCCTGATTGCCGCGCCGACCTCGACCAAAAACCAAAGTCAATCACGCGCCCCCGAAATGGATTCCAGCAAAAAAGCAATCAATGGTATTTCGGTAGCAAATTTCACATCGGCGTCGATAGCGAAACCGGCTTGGTACATACGTTCACGGTGACAGCCGTTCATGTCAGTGACGTGACCGAAGCCGCCCACCTGCTGCACGGCGAAGAGCGCTTTGTACAGGGCGACGCAGGCTATCAAGGCTTGGACCAGCGTCCCGAAATGCCAACGGAAAATCCACCGACCTGTGTGATCGCGATGCGTCCGGGCAAACTGGCCAAGTTAACCCAAGACGACTGCGAACAGGCCCAATTATTACGCCAAGCAATCCACGAACTGGCGAGTCGCCGAGCCAAAGCGAACATGGGTTTGGGACATTAAAATCCGCTTTGGCTACGCGAAGACCGTTATCGCGGCTTAGCCAAAAATGCCGCCCGTTCGACCTTTTTTAACCGCGATTACCAATGTCATTCGCGGGAATGCGTATGAGCGTCGACGCCTGATTGCGTCTGAAATTTGAAAATAGGCCCTGAAAAGGGCTTGTTTTCGCGTAGAACTGGCTGTTTTGATGAAAAAAGCCATAAATTGAATTTTTTAACCGGCTGTTGAAATGTCTGCTAAATAATATGGCAATTTT
>CAIUWU010000177.1 GCA_903902945.1 uncultured Pseudomonadota bacterium | reverse complement strand
TGTCCGCCCGTCGCTGGTATTACATCGTACTGGGACTACTGACCGTAATTACGTCGTTTACCATGCAGCTCGATGCTCCCGGCCCGCTGATTCTGACCAGCGCGCTGATTGGCTTTATCGGCACGATTACCTTTCCGGTAGCACTCTACCTGATCAACCACCGCATGCTGGCGCCACACCTGCCGGCCTGGGCCCGACCCACGGGTCAGCCCTGGTTACTTGGCCTGAGCTTTTTGGCCTACCTGATTCTGGCGGGACTGTATTTGTATAATCTGCTGTAAGCTTCCAGCCAATGACCAAGCAAGTTTTAAGCGGGCCGGAAAAGCCCTTGCAAGCATCGTTTTATGATCTGAGTTATGCCGATCTGCAAACCGTGCTGGCTCAGAATCAGTTGAATCCGTCCGCTGCACCGCTACTGTTCAGATGGCATTACAAGAATAAACAAAACACGCCCTGCACGGTCGATATTGCCCGATCGACGCAAGCCTTTCTGGCTGAACATTTTGATTTTTCCTTACCGGAAATCGATAGCGTTTATCTGTCGGACAAAGACCAAACCGTCAAATTTCTATTCAGACTCAAAGACAATCTTAAAGTCGAAACGGTCCTGATCCCTTTTAATAATAAATATTCCATTTGCCTGTCATCGCAGGTGGGCTGTGCAATGAATTGCGCCTTCTGTTTCACCGGCGAACAGGGATTGAAAAGAAATCTGAGCACCAGCGAAATCGTTGGCCAGTTCCTGCAAGCCTGGCGCTGGCTGGCTGCCAACCGGCCTGGTGAAGAACGGGTCTTGAATATCGTGTTTATGGGTCAGGGCGAGCCCTTGCATAATTTCGATGCCGTTAAAAAAGCCTGCGAAATCTTCTTGTCCCAATACGGCACCTCGGTCGGCGCACAGAAAATCACCATTTCAACGGCCGGTTATATTCCCGGACTGCAACGCTGGAGCGAGGAAATCCCCGGAGTCAATTTGGCCTTATCGCTGCATTCGCCCTTTAGCGCCAAACGCGACCAACTGATTCCGATCAACAAAAAATATCCGCTGACGGAAGTCTTGGCATACATCGAACAAATACCGTTGCGTAAAAAACAGTTCATTACTTATGAATACATTTTGCTGAATGACTTTAATGACTCTGCCGAAGATGCCAGAACCCTGGGCGAACTGCTGGCCGGCAAACGCGCTTATATCAATCTGATTCCGTTTAACCCTTACCCCGGCTCGCAATTTCAGCAACCACCGATGGCTAAGGTGGAACAATTTAAAGCAGTTCTTGATGGCTTCGAGATTCCGACCCTGATCAGAGGCGTCAAAGGCGATGATGTACTGGCCGCCTGCGGCCAGCTGAATTCCAAGCGTCAATAGCGGGATTCCCCGCCATCGTTTTTAATCCGCATAGCGAAACCGATTACAATCCAGCTAGGCTTCGCTCAACCAATGACTTTTTAAGTCCGGTTAATCAAGCGGCAATCTAATCGACGATTTCTAGTTCAATGCCGTCCTTGAACGAAACCCCGGTAATCGCTGTCGGATTGCAGAGCCAATGATCCATGAAGCTAACGACAGCCCACGGCCCGCATACTGATTGGCCGCAATCGCAAGTTTTCCGCTAGCAATCGCGGCCTCTCGCCGCAATTACTGTCGCAAAACCCTGACCGGTGACTGGTTCAGTACCGGTCTGAGTCCAAGGCTGGCTGTCAGCACGATTAAGATTACCGATAACAAGGGCACAATCAGCCAATATTGCCAGACCGGCTGATAATCCATTTGCAGCAGCTTTTGATAAATCAGCCAGCGCAGCAGTTCGGCCGCACTCACCGCCAGCACCCCGGAAATGGCACCGAGCAGACCGAATTCCATCCATTGCATTCGCACGATCAGCGACCGGGAAGCACCCAGCGTCCTCATCAGGGCGCCCTGATAAAGCCGCTGATCCAGAGACGCCGATACCGCCGTTAGCAACACACAGATCCCGGCAGCGAGCGCGAAATACAGCACATAGTCCAGCACTGCGGTTAGCTGCTTCAGCAGGGTTTTGATTTGCTGCAACCACTGTCCGACATCAAGAATGGTAATCGCCGGATAGCGCTGCACCCAGTCGTTGATCAGCGCCTGATGATCGCTGGACAGATAAAAACTGCTCATCCAGGTAGTCGGAAAACTATCCAGGGTGCCGGGCGAAAATATCATGTAAAAATTCGGCTTCAGACTGTCCCATTGCACGCTGCGCAAACTGCTGACTGTGGCGGTGAAATGGGTACTGGTTACACTGAACTCCAGTTGATCCCCAACCTGAATCCCCAGATTTTCCGCCAGTTTCTGCTCCACCGACACCCAGTTGGGCTGTTGCTCCGGCCATAATTGACCGGCAGTCAGCTGATTATCAGCCGGCAGAACCGCTACCGAAGTCAGACTAAGTTCGCGCTGGGTAGCCGCTTCGCCCTGACTGTCTTTGCTGACACGCTTAGTCACCGGTTGCTGATTGACCGCCAGCAAACGCCCTCGCACCACCGGGTAATAATCACTGCTGACTACGCCAGCCTGCGCCAGATCGTTGACTAATGCGTCTTTGAATGCCGGCAGAATATTCAGCACAAAATGATTGGGAGCCTGCGCCGGCAATTGCTGTTGCCAGTTACTGATCAAATCATTGCGGATGCTGAAACTCAGCAGCATTACCGACAGCGTCATGCTAAACGCGACAATCTGCACGCTGCTGGTGCGGCCATGCTGTAACAGCGACTGAATTGCCAGCCGACCGCTCAGACCCAGTACCGCTTTAAGCGATTGCAGCATCCGCAGCAATCCGCTCACTATTGCCGCCAGCACAGCCAATACCACCACACTGCCAGCCATCACTTTGGCGACCATTTGCCAGTCATTGCTGTAAC